>JAVEXM010000114.1:0-8192 GCA_034004025.1 Bacteroidales bacterium | reverse complement strand
GCTGTGGGTGCAGTTGTTGTTGCCAGGTACGGCTCAAACCCGATGGAGGTGATTAACAATGTAAAAGAAAAAATCAAGGAGATTGAAGCAGGCCTGCCGCAGAAATCCCTGCCTGACGGTACGGTCTCGAAGGTCACAATTGTTCCCTTTTATGACCGGACAGGCCTGATAAAGGAAACGATAGGCACCCTTGAGTCCGCGCTGTCACACGAAATTCTCATAAGCATAATTGTAATAATTGTGCTTGTCATGAACCTTAGGGCATCACTTATTGTGGCAAGCCTCCTGCCAATTGGCGTCCTGATGACTTTCATCCTGATGCGTTTTCTGGGTATTGATGCCAATATTGTCGCTTTATCAGGTATTGCCATCGCCATCGGTGTAATGGTAGACATCGGAATAGTTGATGTTGAGAATATTCTCCGGCACCTCGAGATGCCTGAAAACCGGGGAATAAAAGGCAAGAAACTTATGCGGGTTATCTATGAGGCCACAACGGAGGTCAGGGCAGCAGTTGTTACCTCCATTGCAACTACAATAGTCAGCTTCCTGCCTGTATTTGCGATGCAGGCACAGGAAGGAAAACTGTTTCACCCGCTTGCATGGACCAAAACATTTGCCCTGCTGTCTGCATTTGTCCTTGGTATTGTTGTGCTGCCAACACTGGTTCATATCTTCTTCAATATCTCATTTGACCGGAGGAAAATAAAGATTGCGTGGAACTCTGTTCTGATAATTGCCGGCATTACACTAGCCATAGTCTTTAAATCATGGCCGGCCATTGCATTGGTTGCCGTAGGTGTCAATAATCTTCTGGATCACAAATGGTCAGTCCATAGAAAAGAGTATCCGAATTACATAAATATTTTAATCACGGTTTTGTTTGCTACCTGGTACCTTTCAATAGAATGGCTGCCTTTGGGGGCCCATAACAGTGAGTTTGCGAATTTCCTGTTCGTTTCAGGGATTGTGACAGTTATTCTACTTGCACTGATGTCGATGGTCCGGTATTATGAGAAAATTCTCAGGTGGGCGCTGGAGAACAAGCGTAAGTTCCTCCTGATCCCTGCAGTAACTCTCTTTTTCGGTCTCCTTGTCTGGCAGGGTGCTGACAGGATTCTAGGGTTTATTCCCGGCGGAGCCGAAAAGCTTGGGTGGAAGAACATCCGGCAGACCTCGTTCTGGCAAAAGACAACGGCCGCCTTCCCCGGTGCCGGGAAAGAGTTCATGCCGTCACTGAATGAAGGCTCATTTCTCCTGATGCCCACCAGCATGCCTCATTCCGGCATCCAGATGAACCTCGAATATATTGAGACACTTGACAGACGGTTATCTGCAATCCCGGAAGTCGAAATTGCTGTAGGCAAGTGGGGAAGGGTCAGCTCAGCTCTTGATCCGGCGCCTGTTCAGATGTTTGAAAACACTATTAACTACCGGTCTGAATACATTCTCGATGAGAACGGACACAGGATGAGGTTTAAAGTGAATAAAAACGGAGACTACATACTTGCCGGTGAAAAAACATATAACCCGGGAACACAGGACTTCAGGGTGATTCCGGCAGACAGCCTTATCCCCGACAGGAAGGGGGAGTATTTCAGGCAATGGCGCCCGCACATAAAGAGGCCGGATGATATATGGCAGGAGATTGTAAAGGTTACCGACATTCCGGGGCTGACATCTGCCCCGAAACTTCAGCCGATCGAGACAAGGCTTGTAATGCTTTCAACCGGCATGCGCGCCCCGATGGGCCTTAAGGTCTACGGGCCGGATCTGAATTCAATCGAAGAGGCCGGACTGATATTCGAAAAGGCACTGAAAGAAGTTCCGTCTGTTAAAGGCTCCTCCGTATTCTATGACAGGGCTGTCGGTGCTCCGTACCTCGGGATTAATCTGAACCGTGAGGCAATGGCCCGGTACGGAATGTCTGTCAGCGAGGTACAGGAAATACTTCAGGTCGCCGTGGGCGGAATGACTCTTTCAACCTCGGTTGAGGGCAGGGAAAGATTCCCGCTCAGAGTACGCTATGCACGGGAACTCCGGGATAATCCGGAGGACCTGAAGAAAATCCTAGTACCGTCAATGAACGGAGCCCAGGTCCCTCTTGGCAGTATAGCAGAAATTGAATATACAAGGGGAGCCCAGATGATACGAAGTGAGAATACTTTCCTTGTCGGTTATGTAATCTTCGATAAGACTGAAGGCACAGCAGAAGTTGATGTGGTGAAACAGGCAGATAAAATCCTGAAGGACAAAATTAATTCAGGTGAGATTTCACTTCCTGCCGGCGTGACTTTTAAATTTGCCGGGAACTATGAGCACCAGCTCAGGGCAACCAAAAGACTGGCGCTGGTGATTCCTGTAAGCCTGATCTTGATATTATTGTTGCTTTACTTCCAGTTCAGGACAATAACTGCCTCATTCATACATTTTTCGGGGGTCTTTGTCGCATTCTCAGGTGGATTCATAATGCTTTGGCTTTATGGGCAGGACTGGTTTATGAACTTCTCAGTTGCAGGACTGAACCTTCGTGACATGTTCCAGATGCATGAAATAAACCTGAGCGTAGCGGTATGGGTAGGTTTCATCGCACTGTTCGGCATTGCCACAAATGACGGGGTAATAATGGGAACCTATATTCACCAGGTGTTTGAAGACCTTAAACCGAAGACTGTTCATGATGTGAGGGAGGCTGTGGTGATGGCCGGAAAGAAAAGGGTCCGGCCTGCAATGATGACAACCGCGGTGGCTGTTATTGCACTGTTGCCCGTTCTTTCATCAACAGGAAAGGGGGCAGACATAATGGTCCCGATGGCAATACCCACTTTCGGAGGCATGATAATACAGGTTATGACAATTTTTGTTGTTCCGGTTTTCCAGGCAATCTGGAGGGAAGGCGAAGTGTCACGGTCTGAAAAGTTACAAGATCAGTTACCAAACAAAGAAACGGAAGATGAAAACAATACTTTATAAGATCCTTGTTTTGTCAGTCATAGCGGGTGCAGCGTCAGCAGAATTAAGAAGCCAGGCTTTCCCTGATTCCCTCGCTGCTTACCTTGAAATTGCCGCCAGGAATAACCCTGGAGTTCAAAAGTCGCTGTACGATTACCAGGCTGCACTTCAAAAGGTACCGCAGGTAAGCAGCCTGCCCGACCCTGAGCTGACTGCAGGCTTCTTCCTTAAACCTATGGAGCTTATGAGCGGAAACCAGGTGGCTGACTTTCAGCTTATGCAGATGTTCCCCTGGTTCGGAGTTTTGCGCAATGCGAAAGACGAAATGAGCCTGATGGCACAGGCTAAATATGAGCTGTTCCGCGATGCGAAACTACAGGTTGGTTATGACGTTCAGAAAGCCTGGTATGAGCTGTTCAAAGTCCGTGAAGAGATTAGGATTTCTGAAAAGAATATTGAACTACTGAGGACTATTGAACGCCTTTCGCTCATTAAATTCAAATCTCCTTCTGCAGGAGGCACAACGTCACTGCCAGCCGGCTCCATGACATCCCCCGGCTCCCGTGGAGGGATGGAAGGAGGTTCTGCAGGAATGGGGAATATGGCAGGTGTTCAGACAACCAGGAGGGATGCAGATTCACGGGAAAACCAATCCTCAATGCAGTCACTCCCAATGGGTTCTTCCACCAGCGGATCAGGTCTCGCAGATTTCTACAGGATACAGATCGAGATCCTCGGACTCGAGGACAACATTGCCTCCCTTAAGAACCAGGAAAGAACATCTGTTGCCAGGTTCAACAGTATTCTTGACAGGAGTCCTGAACATCCGGTTTATGTTGACACAATCACACGATACTCTTCTGTGGGATTAGAGGAGACAATGGACCCGGACAGCCTGCTTGCAGACAATCCGATGCTGAAAATGATCAGCTATGAAAACCAGTCGCTTGAGGCACGGAAAAAGATGATCTCAGGCATGAGTTATCCAATGATGGGTATCGGAATCAATTATTCGCTGATCAATAAAAGCCCGATGTCTGAGTCAGCGATGAACGGTTCTGACATGGTCATGCCGATGGTTACCGTTACAATCCCTGTTTACCGGAAGAAGTATAATGCCATGAAATCCGAGACCGATCTGCTCAAATCTTCATCTGAGAAGAGCTACAGGGCAACTGAAAATTCCCTGAAGGTTGAGCTCTTAAGTGCCATGCTGGACTATCAGGATATCTCGAGAAGGGTTAAACTGTACGAAAGCCAGCACAGTCTTGCTGCCAGGTCTCTTGACCTGATGCTGAAGGATTTCTCTGCCTCCGCATCATCACTTACGGATGTATTAAGATTGCGGCAACAGATTTATGAATATGAACTTAACCTGATTGAAGCCAGGGCGGATCTGAATATTACTTCTGCCCGGATAACACGGCTCATGGCATACACAATATAATAATTAGAATCACACAAATGGAAAAACTTAATAATTCTCAGTTAAACCGTCTGTTCTCCAACAGGTATTTCAACTACACCCTCTTTGTCCTTGCCGGTCTCTTTCTTGGCTGGCTGATTTTCCGTGACGGGCACGGTCATGATCATGAACCGCGACAATCCACAGAAGTGGCACAGGAAACAATATGGACATGCTCAATGCACCCGCAGATAAGAATGCAGGAACAAGGCGACTGCCCCATCTGCGGCATGGACCTGATACCTCTCGCTCAGAACGGTTCCTCCGGCATTGATCCTGATGCAGTACATCTCACAAAGGAGGGTGCAGCCCTCGCAAATGTTATGACCACTGTGGCATCAAGGCAGAAGCCTGTCATGGAGGTGAGGCTTTACGGCAAGGTGCAGGCTGATGAAAGATTGTTGCAGAACCAGGTGTCACATGTATCCGGAAGGATAGAGAAGCTGTTCGTGAATTTTACAGGTGAGAGTGTCAGTAAAGGCCAGCTCCTTGCACAGGTGTACTCCCCGGAATTGGTTTCAGCCCAGCAGGAACTGATTGAGGCGGCGAAGACGAAAGAGACTCAGCCTGCCATTTATGATGCCGCCAGGGAAAAACTTCGCCTCTGGAAAATTACTGATGCACAGATAGAGACAATTGAAAACTCAGGAATCGCTCAGTCACTGGTCGATATTGTATCAAACACTGATGGCACAGTAATCTCCAGGCTGGTGAATACTGGTAATTATATCTCACAGGGAACGCTGTTATATGAAATTGCTGACCTCTCCGGGCTATGGGTGCTCTTTGATGCATATGAGAGTGATCTCCGGTTCCTGAAAAGAGGCGAAAGACTCACATTCACAGTCGAGGCATATCCGGGTGAGAAATTCACCGGGACAATTGCCTTTATTGATCCGGTTATTGACCCGGTGACACGCGTGGCGAGGGTTAGGGTTGAAACCGGGAACAGATCAGGCAGGCTAAAACCGGAAATGTTTGTAACAGGTATCTTCTCAACCGCTTTGCCTGAGTTCAGCAATAATCTGATTATTCCAAAATCTGCGGTTCTCTGGACCGGCAAACGGTCAATTGTATATGTCAGGCAGCCCGGGATTGATGAACCGGTCTTTACAATGCGTGAAGTAGAACTGGGGCCGGCGCTTGGAGACAGTTATGTCGTTGTCTCAGGTCTGGCAGAGGGAGAAGAGATCGTCACCAACGGCACCTTCAGTGTTGATGCTGCCGCACAGCTTGCGGGCAAGCCAAGCATGATGAATCCCGTCGGGGGAGCCTCCTCCACAGGTCATGATCACGGTACAATGTCAGAAACTGGAAGCGTCGAAGGGAATACCACAGAATCAGACCACGATCATAGCACGACAGCCACCACTGGTGACAATCTGTCTGCCAGCACGGGCCATACCGAATTCAGGGTTGAAGGAAACTGCGAGATGTGCAAGGAGAGGATCGAAACCACGGCAAAAAAAGTGCATGGAGTTGAGACTGCAAACTGGATTATTGATACAAAACAACTGCATCTCACCTTTGACAAATCACATACAGATCTTGACGAAGTGAAAAAAGCAATCGCTGATGCCGGACATGATAATGACAAATACCGGGCACCCGACACTATCTATAACAGTTTACCGGAGTGCTGTCTATACAGGAAATAATGAGTAATCCCGTAAAATTATGGAACAAAAAATAACAAACCTGATTGACCTCCTCAGACAACACAAAAGTGCTGTGATTGCATTTTCAGGAGGGGTAGACAGCACTTTCCTGGCCAGGATCGCCAGGGATGCTTACGGAGACAACCTCCTCCTGATAACTGCAACGTCAAGTACCTACCCTTACTATGAGCTCGACGAGGCCAGATCACTTGCGGAACTGCTCGGAATAAAGCACCGGATAATAGTTTCCGAAGAAATTGAAATCCCCGGCTATGCTGACAATCCGCCTGACAGATGCTATTACTGTAAGAGTGAGCTTTTCGGGAAAATAAAATTCATTGCTGAGCAGGAGGGCTATGAGGCAGTATTTGACGGCAGCAACGCCGATGACCTTAAAGACTATCGTCCCGGAATGAGGGCTAAACAGGAAAAGGGAATCATCTCCCCTCTTGCAGAGACAGGGTTTACAAAGAATGACATCCGCCATTTCTCCGCCCTTATGAATCTGCCGACGGCCACGAAACAGTCATATGCCTGCCTGGCGTCACGGTTCCCCTACGGCGAAAAGATAACGATAGAAAAACTTGACCGCGTGGGTGCGGCAGAGTTTGAAATCAGGAAGATGGAATTCACCCAGTTCAGGATTCGAAGCCACGAAAACCTTGCCCGCCTTGAATTCATCCCGTCCGAAATGGATAAGGCCTGGAATAACAGGGACCATCTCTCACTGATATGCAAAAGATCCGGGTTCAGCTATACCACGATTGATTTAACCGGCTACAGGACCGGCTCAATGAATGAAGTCCTTCCTGAATCAGTCAGGAATGAAAGGAATGAGAATCACTGAACTACTTTATTAAAAGACATATCTGAATGACCTCATCCAGAAACTTAACCCGGGAAGAAAAGGCAAGATACAGCAGGCAGATCAGGCTGGCTGAAATCGGTGAGGAGGGGCAACTGAAGCTGAAGGCATCATCCGTGCTGGTCATCGGTGCCGGGGCCCTGGGATGCATCGTGCTGCAGTACCTTACTGCAGCTGGAATCGGTACAATCGGCATCGTTGACAATGACTGGATTGATGTCTCCAACCTCCACCGACAGGTTCTTTATGATATCAGCGACATCTCAAAACCTAAAATACTGGCTTCAAGGGCAAGGCTTGAACGCCTCAACCCGGAGGTGAAATTCAACACATACTTCCTGAGGCTTAACAAGGACAATGCGGCTGATATTATAAAGGAGTACGGTATAATTATTGACTGGACAGACAACTTTGCCACCAGGTACCTTATTAATGATGTTTGCGTTTTGCTGAACAAACCTCTGGTTTATGGTGCGATCCTTCAATTCTCAGGCCAGGTAATGGTACTGAACTACCGTAACGGCCCGACTCTCAGATGCCTGTTTCCTGATCCTCCTCACCCGCTTGAAGTTCCTTCCTGTGCAGAGGCAGGTGTTATCGGTTCAATTGCAGGTATAATTGGTTCAATCCAGGCTACGGAGGTGATTAAAATGATCGTCGGTGCCGGAGAGATCCTCTCCGGAAAAATGCTGATACTCGATTCCCTTAACTATTCAACCGAGATCATAGCTTTTGAAAGAGACCCGGAAAGCTCAGTGGTTCACAGCCTTGGTGAATACGAAGATGCCTGCCTTTCGGAAGATGACTCCGTGAATGAAATATCCGCTGAGGATCTGAGAAAGATGCTTTCGGTCAACCCTGGTACGAAAGTCATTGACCTGAGGGATAAATCAGATCCTGAAAACCCGGAGTTCGAAAGCATAAGGATACCTTATTATGAAATAAGCCGAAGACCTGACATTTTTACCGGGTCAGAACCGGTTGTTTTCTGGTGCAGGTATGGAATCAAAAGCAGGCAGGTGATTAATTATCTTAAAAAGTATCATGGACGAAACAACTTATACAGCCTTGTCATCTGACCGAAACCAGATTATCAGTCTGCTGGCCTCGACCGGCGACTTACGGAAATCTCTCTTTGAGCACGCGGCAAGGGTAAAGAGGGAACATGTCGGTGACCTGGTCTATTTCAGGGGATTGATCGAGTTTTCAAACAACTGCCGGAAGAACTGCCTCTATTGCGGGATCAGGTCTG
>JAVEXM010000113.1:0-8271 GCA_034004025.1 Bacteroidales bacterium | reverse complement strand
CATGGGTGATATTTGTATAAAGCTGGGTCTTGGCGTTATCCAGCTCCCTCATGCGAACCGTCTCCATCTGCTCAAGCCTGACACGCTGTGATATGAAGCTGAGAACGAAGACCATGGCAAACCCCGAGATCCAAAGAACATTAACAACGTAGAGAGATATGTTGACCGCCGGGGTCATCTCCGGCGGCACAGAGAGCAGGGGATGCAAAAGACCCGCAAGAATTACCGTGATAACGTAAATGATATATATGGCTATTGAATGACCCTTTCTTTTCATATTGAGAGAAAAGAAGATCAGGGCGAACCCGACGATTACCAGACCGCCCGACCAGGGTATGCCTCCGAGCAGGAGAATAGCGACAAAAGTGGCCAGTGCAACCAGGGTCTGGTCAACAAATAAAAGCCACCTGTTAACCCGCCGGAACAGTATCGGGTAGACGATGCCCTGGGTAAAGACTATTGTCAGAAAGAGTCCGTAAAAGATTAGTATCCGTAACTGAGGGAAGATGAAATGGTAGGTGAGGGTCAGCACCAGAACCACGGTTGTAACCGAAACGCTTGCGATCCAGTTAATCTTCTTCTGGGCAAGTGTGTCCTTGTCGATACCCGGATAACTGAGCATTTTAGTTATCCGCCGGTCTGCCTTGCTCAGGAAGGGGGCTGTCATTCTGCGGAACAGATCAGGGGGTATAAGATCATGTTCTCACACAATTTAGTAAATTTTATGACCCGATGCAAATAAATTTTAGCTGATCCCGACACCGCAAAATAGCTTCAGGAGATTTGCCTGTGAGGAATCATTTGGACTTGATCAGGGCAAGCCTCTCGGGACCGCTGAACGGGAGCCTCAACTCTGCGTTTACCACAGCCATCAGGAGGCATGACATTTTACCTGTGCCACCGGTTCATGGCTGCATATTATTTTTTACTTTTGGAAAAGAGCCAATTACAAACCTGTTAAGATACCTGACACCATGAAGAAATTATCCATCATTTTAATTACCCTAGCCGTGCTCTTCACTGCTGCATGCAGGAAGACAGAAAAACCAGCCGTGAGCACTATCGATGTGTCACTCACCGAAACCGAGAAGGCCGGCGGGGTGCTGACGCCCGAGATCCTCTGGAAATACGGACGCCTGGGTTCAATAGCACTCTCACCCGACGGTGCGACGGTGCTCTATACTGTCACGCACTATGATCTTGCCACGGAAGCCCGGACAACAAACATATATTCCGTGCCCTCGGGCGGCGGTACTGCTGTGCAGCTGACAACGGCCGAAGGGTCAGGTCCGCAGTGGATAGACAACGGGGCCAAAATTGCATATCTCGAGGGCGGTAAAGTAATGACGATGAACGCTGACGGCACTGGCATGAAAGAGATAACCGGACTGCAGGATTTTGAGATACTCTCATTCTCACCTGCAGGGGATATGGTTTACTTCACACGCCGCGCGAAGCTTGACCAGACGGCCAATGAGAAATATGATCTCCCCAAAGCAAAGGTCAGGATCATTGATGACCTGATGTACAGGCACTGGGACTACTGGCACGACTATGCCTATAGCCACATTTTCACGGCCTCGTTCGACGGTACGTCCATCAGCAACGAAAAGGACATAATGGAGGGGCAGCGTTTCGATGCACCCGACGCCCCATGGTTCGACGAGGCTGACATCGCGTGGAGTCCTGACGGGAAATTCCTGGCCTATGCCTGCAAGAAGCTGACGGGAAAGGCCTACACCCTCAGCACGAACACTGACATCTATCTCTATGAAGTAGCCACAGGTGAGGAGAAGAACATCACCGAAGGAAACATGGGTTACGACAGGACACCTGTCTTCTCGCCGGACGGGTCAATGATTGCATATTCAAGCATGGAGGAGGATGGTTATGAGTCTGACCTCGAAAGACTGTTCGTTTACAATATTACCTCCGGTGAGCGCAAGTGGGTCTCAGAGGGGTGGGACTACAACGTCAGCAACATCAGGTGGAACGGCACCGGCGAGATCTGGTTCACCAGTCCCTACCTCGGCAGGCAGCCAATCTTCTATATCTCACTCGCTGACGGCAAGATCACCAGGGTGACGACAGGCGATCACGACATGGGTTCACTGCAGCTGGAGAACAGTGTGCTTGTGGCAGGGATTCAGTCGATGGCACGCCCGACTGAGGTGACAAAGGTGGATATGGGCTCCGGACAGTTCTCAATGATTACCGATGTTAACGGCCATATCTATGAGAGCATAAAGATGGGCAAGAGCGAAGAGCGCTACGTCAAAACGAAGGATGGCAAGGATCTCCAGAGCTGGATTATTTATCCGCCCGATTTTGATCCCTCAAAGAAATACCCGGCACTTCTTTACTGTAAAGGGGGGCCGCAGGGACCGCTGGGACAGAGCTGGAGCTACCGCTGGAACTACCAGATGATGGCTGCCAACGGCTATATTATTGTTGCTGTCAACCGGCGGGGCAACTCAGGCTTCGGAAGCTCCTGGCGCGAACAGATCTCGGGCGATTACGGCGGCAAAAACATGCAGGACTACCTTGATGCCATCGATGACATGGCAAAAGAGCCGTATGTCGACGAGGAGCGTCTCGGTGCCGTTGGGGCCAGCTACGGCGGCTACTCGGTCTTCTACCTGGCCGGGATACACAACAGACGGTTCAAGGCGTTCGTTTCGCACTGCGGTGTTTATAATACTATTGCCGAGTACGGCTCCACCGAAGAGTACTGGTATCCCAACAAGGACTACCAGGGTGCACCGTGGGACAAGCCGCAGCCTCCCGGGTACAATGAATTCTCACCCCATTCATTGGTTGACAGGTGGGATACCCCCATCCTGATCATCACCGGGGCCAACGACTTTCGGATACCCTACAGCCAGAGCCTTGAGGCTTTCAACTCGGCACAGCTGCGCGGGGTGCCCAGCAGACTGCTCTTCTTCGAGAACGAGAGCCACTGGGTCACCAAGCCGCAGAACGCAGTCATCTGGCAGAAGGAGTTCTTCGAGTTCCTGGATACCTATCTTAAATAGTCGGTAGTCGGCAGTACCAGTCGGCGGTCGGCCACCTACGCCAAGGCTTCGGTGGCTAAAAGCAGTCGGCAGTCATCAATCGGCAGTTAATCAATGATTTACGACTGTCGACTGCTGACTGAAGACTGTGGACTGTAGACTGAAGACTGTGGACTTTACCGAGCCCTCATCTTCTTGTCGATGATCTCTGCCGCTTTGATCAGCGGATAAGCTGCCGGTGAGGCAGTCAGCAACGGATGAGTGCCAATCTGCGAGATGAGCAGCGAGTTGATTGTCATCCTGTTCTGAATTATCATTCCTATCACATTTGTAAGCTCACCGGCACTGCAGCTGCCAATCACCTCTCCGCCGATGATCACTCCTGAACTCCTGCTGGCAATAAGTTTGACTGCCTGCTTATGTGCCCCGGGAAGAGTACCGGGATGGCGGTCTATACCCTCGAAGAAACCAGTCAGGACATCAATATTTTCTGCTTTTGCAGTTGCTTCTGTAAGCCCGGCAGTACCAAATCCGATATCGCCAATGGTTGTTGCATAAATTGCTATGGTGCCTGAAAAGGTTTTGACAACATTCAATTGGTATAGATTCATTCCTGCAATACGAGCCTCGGCGCATGCCGTTGACGCAAGCATGGTAGGCACCCGGCGACGTGTCACGAAGTCGCGCTTCTGTGCACAGTCGCCTACGGCAAAGACATCAGGTTCATGAGTCCGCATATACTCGTCAACAGCAATAAAACCGCTCTCATCAACATAAATTCCTGATTCTTTTGCAAGTTGAGTGTTGGGTTTATAGCCCATCGTGAGTATTACCGCATCAGCAGGCATTTCTTCTCCGTTGTCCAGTACTACCGCTTCAACCTTCTTGTCACCCTTTATCTCACACACACCACAACCGGTCCGTATGCTAACTCCCCGATCGTTGAGAAGCAGGGCAATTCTTTCTGACAATTCTTCGTCAAATGCCAGTGACAGGATATTGGGAAGCTTTTCAACAAGCACCACCTGGTGGCCTATCTTTCTCATCTCATCGGAGAGTTCAACGCCTATAAAACCGGCCCCTATCACAACAACCCTCTTGCAACACCCAAGCTTCTCCTTCATCTCATCAAGGTAGACCTTGTCTTTTGGCACTGTAAATACACCAGCCTTATCCGTTCCCTTGAGCCATTTTGGTATGGTGGGATATGATCCTGTGGCAATGACAAGCTTCTCATATGCAATATCAGATCCGTCAGCCAGTTTTGCAGTCTTTGCCTTGTTATCCAATGAGACCACCTCTCCTACCATAGTCTCCACTCCTGCCTTTTCCATCATGTTATCAACAGGCATGATATTAAGTGTGGAGCTGTCAAGTGTGCCGTAGATATATGGTATACCGCACGGCACCATTACATCCTTCTGCTTCTTGATCATGGTAAAGCTTTTGTCGGGATACGCTGACTTGCCTGTAAGAGAGACCACCATTCCGGCAGCGCTGCCGCCTATAACTAAAACATCTGTCTTTTTCATTCCTTATTATTTATTTGTTTGGTTTTTGGTTTTCAACTGCCTCCATGACCTGCCCGGCCAGGGTTTCAAAAGCCTCTACGGCTGTCTTATTTGTCTGATGGAAGACCGTGCGGCCAACCTCAGCAGCCTCGCCAACCTCCATTACAAGGGGTATCTGGCATAACAGGCTGGTGTCATACTCTCTGGCCAGCTTCGCGCCGCCACCCTTGCCGAAGAGCCAGTAATGCTCTTCAGGGTGTGCCGCGGGCGTAAACCATGACATATTCTCAATAACCCCCAGGATGGGTACCTTCAGGTCGGGATTCATGAACATCGAAGCGGCTTTACGGGCGTCATTCAACGCTATCTCCTGGGGAGTCGTCACAATTATGGCCCCTGCAAGATTCAACTTCTGTACCGTTGTGAGCTGGATATCACTGGTCCCCGGAGGGAAGTCAATTATCATATAATCAATCTCTCCCCACTGGGTGTCCTCAAAGAGCTGCTTTACTGCATTGGCAGCCATCGGGCCGCGCCAGATAAGCGACTGGCTGCGGTCGATGAAGAACCCGATGGAGATGATCTTTATTCCGAACTTCTCTACCGGGAATATCATTTCCTTGTTGTTCTCTGACTTAACCTCAGGCCGGGCATCCTCAAGGCCGAACATTGTCGGTATCGAGGGCCCGAAGATATCAGCATCCACCAGCGCCGTCTTCATCCCGTTACGTGCGAGAGCTATTGCCAGGTTGGCTGCAATGGTTGATTTACCTACCCCGCCCTTACCGGAGGCAATTACAATAATATTCTCTACCCCCGTCATGGGTATCTTTTCAAACAGTTTATTCTTTTCCATTTGCCATTATATTATTCCAGATTTCTTTTATCGTTTTGCTGATCTCAATATCAGGGTGCATCTCGACTACGCTCCTGCCGGCTACCATCGCTTCCGTAACCCGCCTGTCAAAAGGCAATCGACCCAACAAAGCACTTCCCTGTGCTGCACACCAACCCTCTATCCTGTCTGCCATTGCCTCATTCAGATCATACTTGTTGATTATCACTCCCACCCCGGAGGTAAATTTACGTGCCACTTCATGTACTCTCTTCAGGTCTGCCAGACCTGACATAGTCGGTTCGGTGACAATTACTATCCTGTCGACCCCGGTTACCGTCGAGATGACCGGACATCCGATCCCGGGCGGACCGTCGAGCAGGATGGTTCTCATCTCCTGTTCGGTTGCAACCTTCTTCGCCTCGTCCCGCACCATGCTGACCAGCTTGCCCGAGTTCTCCTCACCGGGAGCCAGCCGTCCATAAACCATCAGTCCGTTCCTGAATCTTCCTGAGTACATCCTGCTCTTATCACTGCGCACCATTGTTATTGCATCCGTCGGGCAGATCCGTGAGCAGAAAAAACAACCATCGCAGGAAGTCTCTGAGATTACTATCTTCCCCTCCACTTCCCTGATGGCGTCGAACCGGCAATAGCTTTCGCAGATGCCGCAGACTGTGCACAGGGTGTGATCCACAACAGCCGTGTGACCCCCGATGTAAACCTGTTCGGTGTCATGTTCAGGGTTGAAGAGAAGGTATAGGTTTGCGGCATCGACATCACAGTCGGCCACCACAAGCTTTTCACCCAGAGTGGCAAATGCTGCCGTCACGCTCGACTTGCCAGTCCCGCCCTTACCGCTTATTACTGCCAGTTCCATTTTCAAAGATGATTTTATCTGCGAGGCCGGCAAAGAAACCGGCCATTTTATCGTCCTCCGCGGTTATGAGTCTGCCCTCGGAATAGCTTCGCGCGATAGCAGAGTCGTAATTAATTTCTGCCAGCAGCGGGATCTGCTCCTCACCAAGATAGTTCCTCACTCCGTTGTCTCCGATATCAGCACGGTTGATTATCACCCCGCACTGTTTGTTCATCGTTTTAAGTGTCTCAATGCTCTGCCTGAGATCGCTCAGACCGAATGGGGTAGGTTCCGTCACAAGCAAAACATAATCAGCCCTGTCAACCGTCTGTATGAAGGGACATGAAGTCCCCGGAGGGGAATCAAGTAAAATAACCCCCTCATCACCGGCCTCCTTAATTGCGGCTTTAATAACCCTGACAGGCGACATCTCATTGACACGCAGGCGCGATTCGACCAGCGGATAACCCCTGTCAGTAATGTGGGAGCTTACCATTCCGAGTACCACGGGTTTTTCAGTTATTGCCCCGGAGTTGCATGCGAAGCTGCATGCCCCGCAACCGTGGCAGAGGTTCTCTATCACCTCAATCACCTTTGCCGTTGGCACATAGAAAATCGCGTTATAGTTGCACCAGTTGCTGCAACGGTCGCACCATGTGCAGGCATCCTTGTTGATGACCGGGACCTGGTGTGTTACCTCGAACTCATTTGTCTTCTCAGCCTCAAAAAAGAGGAGATCATCAGGCGCCTCTGCATCACAGTCGACCAGGGTGACTTTTTCACCACGGCCTGCCAATACGTTAAAAAGATTGGTGGCGACAAAGGTTTTTCCCGTTCCTCCCTTGCCGCTCGCAACAGCTATCTTCATAAGTGCAGTTACTAATCGTATGCCAGCCTCATCTTCTCGTCGGCCAGCGTTGGTTTGATGAACCGTTGCATGGCAGCCCCTTTCCAGGTGCCGAGGTTCATGTGTGTAGTATAATATTTCTGAGGTATGGGGTGTGTTCCGACAACCACCTCAATACCGTACTTCTCAGGAATAAACCTGGTGAAGTAATCGAGCCTGGGACATGGCGGATAGCCTACAACCAGCCCGGTGGCGAGGTGAATGACGCTGACCCCGTTCTTTATCATCTCCTCGGGAGTATACTCAACGTTGCCACCCGGGCAGCCACCGCAGGTAGTAAAAGCTGCTATCTCCACATCCTCACCCTTATACCTGTCAAAAGCACCCTCACGGTTGCGGAACGACCTGAAGCACTTACCACCGGCACAGGTGTGATACCTGTCGCATATGATGATGCCGATCCTCTTCTTTTCCATCGCCTGAATCTTAATGATCGCAATAATTTGCCCCGGCCTGCAATCTGTCATTAACCAGGTCAGTTACCAGTTCACTCGGGTTCTTTACCGGTGCACCGACAAATACATTTATTGAATGCTGGTTAAAGATGCTGATGGCTCTTTGTCCCATGCCTCCTGCGATAACGTCGGTGACACCCTTCTCTGCCAGCCATCCGGGAAGCAGTCCCGGCTCATGTGGCGGCGGTGTGATCAGGGTCTCACCTGTTATTGTGTTGTCATCGGCATCAACTATTGCAAACTGCTCGCAATGGCCGAAATGGGAACATAAAATCCCTCCTTCGAGGGGAATTGCTATACGTTTCTTCATGTTTAAATATTTTCTTTTATGATGTTAAGATGTATTGCACAATTATGACGGCCGGATTCACCGATGCCCCCGGGCATGCAGGTCCTGGCCGCTTGTCAGGTCCCGGCTTGCTATCTCCCGCTGCCTCTTCCCCTGCCGGATCCTGCTCCCGCACCACTTCTGCCGCCCTGGCCTTTGCCCTGGCCTGCACCTTGCCCACGGCCCTGTCCGCCACCCTGACCCCGGCCGCCTGCTTTTCCTCCGCCCTGACCACGACCACGACCACGGCCGCTGCCCTGGCCTGCTCCGTCACCCTTGACCCGGCCACGTCCCTGACCTGTGCCTTGTCCCTGGCCCTGGCCTTCGCTCTGGCCCGGCTTTGTGCCTTCGACTCCTTTTGA
>JAVEXM010000112.1:0-8343 GCA_034004025.1 Bacteroidales bacterium | reverse complement strand
CCCAGCCAGAGAAGACGCACCCGGCGATGGAGCAGGACTTCCGCCACGCTATGCTGCCGGGTCTCAACAACAGTATGATCACCAGGCATAACAATGAGATCGTCCCCTATGTACAGTACACAGAGAGAGGGGAGATAAAGGCAATTATCGGTTTTGATGAACACGCCTACTACTCAACGGGTTATTCCGCTCTCTTCAACTCCTTCGGCTTCATGACCGAAACGCTGGTTTATAAACCTTACCCTCAGAGGGTTGAGGGCACACTGCAGTTCATCAGCGAGCTGGTCAGGTACACGGCAGAGAACAGCAAAAAGATACTCAGGCTGCGGCAGGAGGCCAACAGGCGTACCCTAACGGCCAGTGAGTATGTGATCGACTGGGAGCAGGACTCAACCAGGTGGGACCTGATAGCCTTTCACGGTTACAGGTATGAGGAGTCCACCTCTCCCATCACGGGCCGCAAGACAGGGATATACAACCATGACAGGCCCTACACCGATACAATCAGGTACTACAACTATTTCAAGCCGGCCGTGACCGTCAGGGCACCAGAAGCTTACATTGTGCCCTTCGCCTGGGAGGAGGTCATTGAGCGTCTCCTCGCTAACGGTGTTAACATGCGGCAGCTGCGGAATGACACCATTCTTACCCTTGAGACCTATTACATCGACAGCTATGAGCCTGCCCGGAGAGCCACCCAGGGGCACTACTTCAACAGCAGGGTGAAGCTTCGCACCGTGACCCAGGAGGTGCAGTTCCTGAAAGGCGACTATATCATTCCGCTCAACCAGCGGGCAAACAAATACATCGTGACCATGCTTGAGCCGCAGAGCGAATCAGGCTTCTTTGCCTGGAACTTCTTCGACTCTTTCCTTGAGGGGCAGGACTGGTACTCGGTATGGGGCTTTGAGAGTCACCTCAAGGAGCTGCTCGACCGTGACCCGGTGCTGAGGGCAGCCTATGACAAAGCGCGCAGCGAAGATGCAGAGCTGGCGGCAGACCCTGTCAAACAGTTGCAGTGGCTCTATCAGCACACACCTGCTTCGGAGCTGGAAAAAAGGACCAGGCTCTATCCGGTGGGAAGGATCATGGGCGGCCGCAACTGATATTACGCACGCGAGAAATCAGTCACTCTTCCTCCAGCAGTCCGGCAACAAAGCTGTCACCACAATTGATGTTACCTGGCAAAGAAATCGGGTACTGTCTTCTACCCCGGCCCGGCAGCGAGGGAGCCATCATAATTGAAATTACCTGGCGAAGAAATCGAGCACCCTCTCCCCCTCCAGTCTGGCAACCAGATTGTCACCGCTGTATACCGGACCGACACCGGAGGGTGTACCGGTGAAGATGAGATCACCCGTTTTCAGGGTATAGTACTTTGATACATAGGATATTATATCGGCAAAAGAGAATATCAGGTCAGAAGTATTGCCATTCTGCCTCGCAGTGCCGTTGATCTCCAGGCTGAAGCTTATATCCCTCATGTCGGCAAACTTCTCTTTCGGAATAAAAGTCCCCAGCGGCGCCGAACCGTCAAACGTCTTCGAGAGCTCCCACGGGTGCCCCTCACGTGAGAACCTGCTCTGGAGATCACGGGCGGTAAAATCTATCCCCACGGTCAGGGCGTCGTAATAGCGTTCAGCATACTTCACTGCTATGCCTTTGCCCAGCTTCGAGATGCGCAGTACTATTTCCGCCTCATACTGCACATCGGATGAGAAGTCAGGGATAAAGAAGGGTTTATTATTTTTCAGTATCGCCGAGTCGGGCTTGAGGAAGATCATCGGCTCAGCAGGCACCGGACGGTTCATCTCGGCAGCATGCTTCCGGTAGTTCAGGCCTACGCAGATAATCTTCATGGGGCTGTCAGGCTTTGCCGAAGGAACGCAGTTTGATTGCGGTGATAACCTGCTTGGTGTTAAGCGGAAAGTCGCCGTTCATCATCCACGAGTAGTATGAGGGCTCTTCCCTGAAGACCTGCTCCACCGGTTTACCCTTGTGCTTACCGAAGTTGAATACCTCGGTACCGCCTTCGTTGAAGATGATCCTGCCGGCGAGGTCTGCATTGTTGTTGAAGGCACTGAAGACCGAGAGCTTCTCGATATCATTCTCCAGATCAGGATACCTGTCAAGTTGCGCCTTGAGTATCTCATATGTTGCTGCCGTATCGGCCTTTGAGCTGTGAGCATTCTCCAGCTCCATGTTACAGTAGAACTTATAGGCGGCACTGAGCGTACGCTGCTCTTTCTTGTGGAAGATCACCTGCACGTCGACATATTTGTGGCGGGCAGGGTCAAAATCGACATTCACCCTCAGGAACTCCTCGCAGAGAATGGGTATATCAAACTTCATGGAGTTGAAGCCGGCCAGGTCGCATCCTTCAAGGAACGCGGCTATCTTGCGGGCTACATCACGGAAGTGTGGAGCATCGGCCACGTCTGCGTCGGTGATCCCGTGTACGCGTGTCGCTTCCGGGGAGATCGGGATGCCAGGATTGAGTCTCATGGTCAGCCACTCTTCGGCTCCTCCGGGTGACACTTTGAGAGCGGCAAACTCAACGATGCGGTCAGTAGCGATGTTTACTCCCGTGGTCTCGAGATCAAAGACGACCAGGGGTTTCCTGAGGTTCAGCTCCATATCGTGACCCTTCTCAGGCGTTGATCATCATTGGCATCAGCAGCATGAGGAGATCTTCATCCTCATTGCTTGTCTCCGACGGCAGGAAGAGTCCTGCCCTTGTCGGGTCGGCAAGCTCAATGATGACATCCTGTGATGTTATGTTCGACAGAATCTCTATCAGGAAGACAGATTTGAATCCGATCTCCATATCGTCACCTTCATAAAGGCATTTGTGACGTTCGTATGCCGAAATCGAGAAGTCGACATCCTGTGCCGAGACGGTTATCTGGTTCGGACTGAACTGAAGCTTCACGAGGTTGCTGGCCTGGTTTGAAAAGACGGAAACCCTGCGCAGTATGTTGTAGAGCTCCAGCCTGTCAACGCGCACCTTGCGCGGGTTGCTCTTGGGAATGACAGAGTTGTAATTCGGGTAGTTGCCTTCCACGAGACGGCAGACAACCTTGTAATCAGACAAAGTAAAGAAGGCGTTTCTGTCGTCAAACTCCACCGAAACGGTGCCGCTCTCCCTCGGAAGGATGTTCTTGAGGAGCGATGCGGGTTTCTTGGGAAGGATGAATGAGGCAGCGTCATCTGCCCTGGCGTCGCTCCTCTGGTATCTCACCAGCTTGTGTGCATCTGATGCCACGAAGGTGAGCTTCTCCGGAGAGGCTTCAACCAGGATACCTCCCATCACCGGGCGAAGCTCGTCGTCGGCGGTGGCAAAAAGAGTCCTGGATATGCCTGACAGCAGCACATCGGCAGGCAGATTGAAACTGAACCGCTTTTCAGTCTTGATCACCGGCAGCACAGGGAAGTCAATTCCGTTCTGGCCCACGACACTGAAGCGGCCGTTCTCGGAGTTGATGACCACCGCCATGGTGTCAGTGTTGATGTCAAATGTGAGCGGCTGTTCGGGGAATTCCTTGAGTGTATCAAGCAATATCCTGGCCTGCAGTGCTATGGTGCCGCTGCCCGTGATATTGTCAAGCCTCATCCTTGTAATAAGGGTCGACTCAAGGTCAGAAGCGGTTATCTCAAGGTCGTTGCCGCTGATATTGAACAGAAAGTTATCCAGGATCGGCAGTGTATTTTTTGTGCTGATCACCCTGCTTATTGCCTGGAGATGACCGAGAAGTTCTGTGCTTGATACAACAAATTTCATACTGTCAGTTTTTAAGTTACATCACATTGCCCTGTCTCAGACCTGCAAATCACTGATTATGTGTGTGGTCTGCTTTGTAAACCGGCTTATCAATATTACAAAAAAATATCTTTCCCTCAAACAAATTTATTTCACTCTCCTGTAATGTCTCTGCTTGAGCCTGTTATAGGCCACTCCGGCCATGATTATCAGCAACACTGGCAGTACTGTGTTGAACAGCTGCCAGAGCAGCCTCTGGCTCCTGATCCTCGACTGGTCGAGAAGCCGTGGCTTTATCTCCCTTGACCGCATCTCCGTCAGGCCATTGTCCTCCACCAGGTAATTGATGCAATTTACAAGAAAATCCTTGTTGCCGAAGATCTGCATCGTATACCTGTCGAGCCCCAGGGTAAGCGGTTCGGGTACTCCTCCTGACCAGGAGACGTCATTACGGATGATGTCACCGTCGGCTATTACTATCATCCTCGTCGGTTTGCTGCGGGTCAGCGGCTCCCTGCCCTCCTCACCCATGATGCTTTCAGTCATCCTGTTCCCGAATACCGAGCTGAAGGTGCCCTCGAGCAGCACTGCCACACTCTTCTCTCCGGCCGTAAACATCTCCGGTGGCATTCTCTCTCCTGCCTCCTCAAGAGATATCAGAGCCGGAGGTGTGACAATCCGCGTCTCACCCGAGGTTGTCAGAAGAATACTCTTTCTTACTGCCGGATCGCGCCCCACGGTATCCAGCGTACCGGCAAACTCAGCCCTGACCCTGTTCAGGTTGCGGGTTATGGGGTGGCTTTGCGAGGGACGCAGAAGAGGATAGTAGACCCACGGTGCCGGGACATACTGTGCATCCCCGCCGGGGTTTGTGATCTTAAGCGGGATCAGCATACAGTCGGCATCCTGGATGATGACAGGATTGATCCTCGCCCCGTATCTGAAGAGCATGTCACTGAAAGAGAGAGGCTGATAGAGGGCTACCGTTGCGCCTGCCGTCAGGCTGTCGGCATTGACTGCCACCTCCTCTGCCAGCCACATGACCCGGCCGCCGTTCATAATATACTGGTCAATAATGAACTTGTCCTTCTCATCAAAGCGTTCCTTCGGTGCGGCTATGACAACAGCAGCATAATCATCAATTATACCCGGCTTGCCTCCTATCACTCCCCTGTCTATATTATAGAACTTTGCAAGCTCCAGGGTCAGATCAGCCACGCTTATCTCATCAAGCTCACCGTGACCCTCGATGAAGGCTATCCGGTGCACGGTGTCTGCCGTGGCTGTTGCTACTGCCCTGATAATCTCATATTCAAGTCCTTCAGTGGAATGAAGCAGGTTTACCTCAGCGGGCAGTGAAGGATTGTTTCTCAGGAAATTGACGGGGATAATTGTCTCACCGGAGGCGACGGTGAGTGACGGGAAGATCCGTTTCTGTGTTCTGCCGCCCTCGCCGTCGGAGGCCATGACGTTCACAGGCACTAGCCCGGAGTTGATCAGCTCACCATGTAGTCTCTCCCTTGTGGCTGCATCGGATGATGCTGACGGGTTTATGAAGTCGTATGATATCCTTCTCCCGGAGGCAATGCGGAACTCATCGAGATACTGCGCGGCAGTGCGTCTCAGCTTCCTGAAACCGACGGGCATCTCGCCGTCGAGGTATATGTCAATCTTTACCTCCTTATCGAGCTCCTTCAGTATCTTCCTTGTAGGCTCAGCAAGGGTAAAGCGCCGGTCTTCCGTCAGGTCAACCCTCAGGTTGAGGAGTGATGCCAGCAGGCAGACAGCGGCGGTGGCCGCGATGATCAGCAGCGGTCTCTTCAGGGTAGTGCGGCGCAGGGATATCCTTGCGGCCTCATTGAATAGCACCGTCACGAAGATGAAATATGCAATGTCACGTATGTCAAGCACGCCCCTGCTGATAGATTTATAGTGTTCATTGATGCCTATCCGGGCTACCTGTTCACCTGCTGAGGAGAGTCCGGGCAGAAGGGAGAGGGAGTCAAAGCCCGTGAACATTATGAAGGAGAGGAGAGCTGCCAGGATGAAGGCCACAACCTGGTTTTCCGTCAGTGATGATGCAAAGAGGCCGATAGCTGAGTAAACGGCGGCAAGCAGCAGCAGGCCCATGAATGAACCGGCTGTCCCTCCCCTGTCAAGGTTGCCGGGTGTCTCTCCCAGTACCCATACTGAGATGACAAACAGTGTTGCCGGCAGAAGTGATATCAGCACCAGGGCCACCGAGGCCAGAAACTTGCCGTAGATGATACTGCCGTCGCCTACCGGGCGCGACCACAGCAGCTCGATGGTTCCCGACCGCCGTTCTTCCGACCACAGCCTCATGGTCACTGCCGGCACCAGGAACAGGAAGAGCCAGGGTGAGAGCACAAAGAGGGTGTCCAGTCCCGCATAGCCGCTGTCGAGCAGGTTCCACTGACCCGGCATCACCCACATCAGGAGGCTGTTTGCCAGGAGGAACACTATCATGACGATGTACCCCGTCAGGGAGCTGAAAAAACCGGTAATCTCTTTTCTGAAGAGAGTGAACATAACTAAAAATTTGCTGTAAAAATATTCAAATCTTTCAAGGCCTCAGCGGCCTGCGTGCATTTTTGACGTCAGTGACCACCGTACCGGGGTAATAGAAACCGGTGATCTTCTCATAGCTCATATTTTTTTCAGCCATAGCCCTCGCCCCGTCCTGGCACAGTCCCACGCCATGGCCGTAACCCCTGCCGCTGACCGTCAGGCTGTCACCATCAGGTCTCATGGTGAAGAATGCAGAGCGTAAGCCGAACCGAATCCTGATCTCCTCGCTGTTGATGTTTTTCCCTGCAACGGTGCGGTTCATGATTCTCTCCGGCTTGCTGCCCGCAGGTGAGTAGAGTGCCTCCTCCTGCCCCGGCATCACACCCCTGGATCTCAAAAAATCATACCAGTCGGTGAAGGAGACTCTTTTTACCCAGACCGATGATGCTGAATAGCTGCACCATGGATCAGGGATGCTGACAAGGTAGGGATGTTTAGCCACCCACACATCTGCCGATGAGGCAGTCATGCCTCCGCAGTTACCGTGAAAGGCCGCTTCAATAAGCACTCCCTGGCGGTCAGTGATCACTTTGCCCGCAGTGGAACGACAGGCATCTATTATCACACTCTCACTGATGATACCCGGGTAAACCTGGCAGTGGGTGTCGTCACACAGGTCAAAGCCGTCAAGCTCATGCCTGTCAATTGTCCTGTATGCATAGGTACGTGCCACCACTGCCTGGGCCCTGAAATACTCCGGCGGTCCTGCCCTGCCCGCCTCTGAACGTACAACACCCGGCAGGTAATCCTCCAGCCCGGTGACGTTGAGCACCAGCAGCGAGCCTGGGTAGGAACTTATCATGAGGCTGCCGTTGAGTATCTTCACCGCCTCGTCACGTGCAGTGGCACGCATCACGAAGAGCGCCTCAGCGGCAAGAGGTGTGAAGATCAGTGTATCAGCCGCCCCTGACACACCGGATAATGTCCTGAATATTACCTTTTCGTCGTGACGGGTCACCACCACCGTCTCCCCGGGTCCTATCGTGAGACCCTCCTTCTCTCCGCGTTCAAGACGGTACTCTCCCTGGCGTGGAGTGAAGACAACCGTCACAGGCTTTGTCCGTGCGAAGATGCGTACCGTCACCTCAGCCCGGGCAGGAAAAGCCATCAGCACAATGAGTATTGAGATGACAGCCCTGGTCATGCTTTCATTCTCCCCTGCTTCAGCTGTGTCACCATATCCGAGGCTATTCTTGCCGAGGCCCCCTCTCCTCCAAGCATCTGCCTCAGCTCTTCATATTCTCTCTTAACAGCCGCATGTCTCTCACCCGTGGCGATTATCTTTCCCAGCTCGCTGCGCACTCTCTCGCTGGTGAGTTCTCCCTGTATCAGCTCAGTCACCGCTTCCCTTCCCATGATCAGGTTCACCAGTGAGATAAAGCGCACCTTCAGGAATAACATCCCGAGCGCGTATGTCAGTCTGCTGGTCCTGTAGCAGACCACCTGCGGCACTCCGAAGAGTGCAGCTTCAAGTGTTGCCGTCCCTGATGTCACCAAAGCAGCCTCGGCCACGGAGAGAAGATCATATGCCCTGTCGCTTATCACTTTCACCGGATTGGATCCGACGATACCCTCATACAGTGATGCCGGCAGATGATCCATCCCTGCCACCACAAACTGGTATTCAGGAAATGATGAGGCCACCCGTACCATCACCGGAAGCACCTTTCCTACCTCCTGGAGCCTGCTGCCGGCCATCAGCAGTATCACCGGCCTCTCACCGAGGCCGAGGGATGCCATCAGCCTGCCGCGTTCCGGTGTCTTTTGGCGCCATGCCTCCACCTGGTCAATGAGCGGGTTACCAAGGAAGTGGGCCGTGTAGCCGTGCTTTCTGAAGAACTCAATTTCAAACGGGAAGATGATATAAAGCCTGTCAACATATCTCTTCATCAGTTTTACCCTGCCCTCACGCCAGGCCCAGAACTTGGGAGAGATGTAATAATAGACCCTTATTCCCCTCTTTTTGGCATAGCGTGCCATCCTCAGGTTAAAAC
>JAVEXM010000111.1:0-8350 GCA_034004025.1 Bacteroidales bacterium | reverse complement strand
GGTGTTGGCAGAGAGGAACGGCTCCACAGTGGTGCCGCCCGGGATTGTACCGGCCATCACTGTTATATCTGCCCTGTACTGGTCGGGAAGTGTCGGCACCGCCTTTCCCTCATCGAACGAAAGCCCCAGTGCATAGTAATAAGGGTCGCCTCCAAACAGCTCGTTGGTCAGCGTGACCGTTCCGGAGAACTGCTGATCATCCCTGTTGCATCCTCCTGCCAGCAGGGCGAGGGCAAGTACCGGTATGAGCCAGGGTCTCATCACTCTCCCCTGATGGCTGTGATGCCCGGAAGCTTCTTGCCTTCCATATATTCAAGCATGGCGCCGCCGCCGGTGGAGACGTAGCTGATCCGGTCAGCAAGTCCCATCATATTGACTGCCGCCACGGAGTCGCCCCCGCCAACGAGCGAGAAGGCGCCCTTGTCTGTGGCTTCGGCCACCGCCTGGGCAATGCCTTTCGTACCATCATCGAACTTTATCATCTCAAAGACACCCATCGGACCGTTCCAGAGTATGGTCTTCGAATTGCTTATCACCTTTGAAAAGAGCTCCACACTCTCATCCCCGATGTCGAGTCCCATCCATCCGTCATTCACATCGTCTATGGCCGAGATGTAGACGTTGGCCTCCGGGTCAAACCTGTCGGCGTTGACGCTGTCTACGGGGAATATCAGGTTCACGCCCTTCTCCCTGGCTTTCTCAATGATCCCCTTGGCCATCTCCAGCCTGTCGTCCTCGCAGAGTGAGTTGCCTATCCTGCCACCCATCACCTTGATGAAGGTATAGGTCATTCCTCCTCCGATGATCAGGTTGTCAACCCTGTCAAGCAGGTTTTCGATGACAGCAATCTTGTCAGAGACCTTTGCCCCGCCCATTATGGCCGTGAATGGTTTCTCCGTATCCTTGAGCACCTTGTCCATCGCTGCCAGCTCACTGTTAATCAGGAACCCGAACATCCTTTTATCCTCAGGGAAGAAGTCGGCGATGACAGCCGTGGTGGCATGCGCCCTGTGGGCTGTACCGAAGGCATCATTGACATATACCTCAGCGTATTTCGACAGCTTCTCTGCCATCACCTTCTGCTTTGCCTTCAGCTCTGCCTTGGCAGCTTTCTTCTCCTCATCCGTTGCACCCTCGGGCAGCACCGGCTTTCCCTCCTCCTCCGGATAGAATCTCACGTTCTCGAGCATCATCACCTCCCCGGGTTTCAGGGCAGCGGCCATCGCTGCAGCCTCTTCGCCGAGGGCGTCAGGGGCAAAAAGCACCTTCGTGCCAAGGTGCTCCTCCAGTACAGGCAGCACAGGCTTAAGCGAATATTTCTCTTCCGGACCTTTCGGACGACCGAGATGAGACATGAGTATGGCAGAGCCGCCATCACCGGTAATCTTTCTGATGGTTTTAAGAGCGCCGCGTATGCGGGTGTCATCGGTAACCTCGCGGGTTTGCTTGTCAAGCGGCACATTGAAATCGACCCTCACAATGGCTTTCATGCCCTTGAAATCAAAGCTGTCAATCAGTTTCATCGTCTGTTATTTTGTTAATGGTTTTCTGTTTCAGGAATGCAAAGTTAATCAATTTACAGAACCTTATCGGCTTCCGTTTGTTCATTAAAAGAAATGATACCTGCATGAACGCGAACTCATAAAAGGCTGGGTCACTATCTGATCTGCAAGTCTCATTCGGCCAATAAAATAAATTTATATCGAATTAAACTTCTAATTTTAAAATAAAAAAATGACAAAAATTACACTCAGGGGTAACCCGGTCAACACCTCAGGTTCACTTCCGCACAAGGGCAGCAAGGCTCCCTCTTTCAGTCTTGTAAAATCAGATCTCGGAACACTTTCACTTGATGAGCTTGCCGGGAAGAATGTGATACTTAACATCTCTCCGAGCCTTGACACAGGTGTCTGTGCCACTGCAGCACGCAAGTTCAATGAGGTGGCAGCTGGCTGGGACAACACCGTCGTTCTGGCCATCACAAAGGATCTGCCTTTTGCTCAGGGCCGGTTCTGTTCAACAGAGGGAATCAATAATGTCATTACCCTCTCCGGATTCCGTGACAGCGACTTCGGGAAAGCATACGGTGTGGATCTCGTCGATGGTCCTATGGCCGGTCTTTATGCCCGCAGCATTGTGGTCATTAACGGAGATGGTGATGTAGTATACACCGAACTGGTGCCCGAGATCACTCAGGAGCCCGATTACGACGCTGCTGTGGCAGCTCTGTGAGAGAACACTCAGGAGTCCTCTTATCAGCGTGCCCTTGCGACTCTCTGACAGTAGGCACGGAAGCCCTATTATGAGGCTGCACCCGTGGCTCTCTGACATTAGGCACAGACGCCCTATTATGAGGCTGCACCCGCGGCTCTCTGACAGGAGGCATTCACTTTATTTTTTACTATTTTTGTCCTGCAGCAGCAGCAGGACAGATGGACTTTTCACAGATACCCGGACAGAAGGCAGTGATTGACAGGCTGAGGTGCTCCGTAACGGAGAACCGTGTAAGCCATGCCATGCTCTTCTACGGTCCCGAAGGCAGCGGCAAGTTTGCCATCGCCATGGCCTTTGCCCGCTATATCAGCTGCGAGAACCGCACCCCTGAGGATGCCTGCGGCAGATGTCCTTCCTGTGTCAAGTACGACAAGCTGATTCATCCCGACCTCCACTTTGTCTTTCCGGTCATTAAGAAGAAATCGGGCACAGAGCCGGTGAGCGATACCTTCATCACACAGTGGCGGGCCATGGTGCTCAAGTCGCCGTGGTTCTCGCTCAGCACCTGGACAGAGGCAATGGAGGTAGCCAACGAACAGGCGCTGATACCTGTTGCCGAAGCAGCGGAGATAATCAGGAAGCTGAGCCTGAAATCGTTCGAGTCGGACTTCAAGATCATGATCATCTGGCTACCCGAGAAGATGAACCCCGAGACGGCCAACAAACTACTGAAGATCATCGAGGAGCCACCGGCAAGGACCCTCTTCATCCTTGTATCCGAAGAGGATGACAAACTGTTGCCCACAATCACCTCACGCTGTCAGCATATCAGGATACCGGCCATCCCGGCAGCAGAGATGAGCGAATACCTCTCTGCCACACACGGCATAGACCCGGTGCGTGCATCAGAGATAGCAGGGATAGCCAACGGCAACATGGTAAGAGCCATGGACCTGATACGCGAAGATGACGAAACTGCTGTATATCTCGACCGGTTCACCAGCCTGATGCGCACGGCCTATGTGAGGGATATCCACAAGCTGGTGTCATGGTCGGAGGAGACGGCCGCCCTCGGAAGGGAGCGGCAGAAGAGCTTCCTCTCCTATGCCCTCCGGATGATACGTGAGAACTTCGTCATGAACTTCGGCGGCAAGGAAAAAAAGATGGTTTATCTCACACGCGCCGAAGGTGAGTTCTCGGAAAAATTCCATCCCTTCATCAGCGAAACAAATATCAGCGCACTGAACCAGGAGTTCAATCTTGCCTATGCACACGTTGAGAGCAATGGCAACACGAAAATGATTTTCCTCGATCTGGCGCTCAGAACAATGCGACTTATCAGGTGAGAGCCTGATTTCCCTTGTAATTAGCCCATTTATTCCTAATTTTGCAATCGTCTTCCGGGGAAGTATGATATGTTTCCTCCACCCGGAAGTCAGAACTTGAACTAATGATCAGCGAAGATATAAATCACCGTGAGGGCGACGAGCCTGCAGTGCCGGAGATAAAATACAATATGGGGGAGAACAAGCTCAATGAGTACAACTGGCTTGCCGACCTCCCTTTTGACCCCCGTCACAATGAGGTTATTGAGGTTCGCTTCAAGAACACCCGCAAGGGGTTCTTTCGCAATGTCAATGACCTGAGGCTGGAGGTGGGCGACATTGTAGCCGTAGAAGCCTCACCCGGACATGACATAGGCCATGTCTCCATGACCGGCTTTCTCGTCTCCGAGCAGCTCAAGAAACTGAAGATACGTCCCGTCATCGAAGAGATGAAAAAGGTTTACAGGAAGGCCAGACCGGCAGACCTGCAGAAGTGGGAGGAGGCAAAGAAGCTGGAGGTTACTACCATGCTGAGATCGAGAAAGATAGCCGAGAACCTGGGGCTGGCAATGAAGATCGGGGATGTGGAGTTCCAGGGAGACAAGACCAAGGCTATTTTCTATTACCTGGCCGATGAGAGGGTTGACTTCCGGCAGCTCATCAAGGTACTGGCCGAGGAGTTTCACATACGCATTGAGATGAGGCAGATAGGAGCGCGACAGGAAGCCGGCCGCATAGGCGGCATTGGTACCTGCGGGCGGGCACTCTGCTGCTCCGGCCATATCACCAACTTCATGTCGGTGACCACATCACACGCCCGGTACCAGGACCTGTCGCTCAATCCCCAGAAACTCGCCGGGCAGTGCGGAAAACTGAAATGCTGCCTGAGCTATGAGCTCGACTGTTACCTTGATGCGCAGAAGGACTTTCCCTCGCGCGAGATAACGCTGGAGCTTGCAGCAGGAACAGCCCACTTCATCAAGATGGAGGTCCACACAGGCATCTACTGGTACTCAACTGACCCCCGCACGGCCGTCAACCTCACCCCGGTGCCCGTGGAACGGGTGCGGGAAATAATACGGCTCAACAGGAAAGGTGTTAAACCCGACAGCCTCCTTGATGCCAGCATGAAGAAAAACACCGGCAGCAACAGTGACCTGCTCCTTCAGAACAGCGGCCTGGAGAGATTCGAAACAAAGAGCAGCAACCGCGAGCGCAGGGGCAGGCAGAAACCATATCCAAGGCGCAATGAAAAGAAAAAGAGATAATTTGATCTTTGCCGCGGCACTGCTGGCTTTGCTGACCCTCTCCTGTACCCGCGGCACAATCTTTTCCGGCAATCATAAGATGCAGGAAGCGAGGTGGAGCATGTATGAGCCTGCCGACTACACCTGCGCCATTGATGACACGGCCAGCACATATGACATCCGTTTCTCGCTCCGCACATCCACCGAATATCCATACCGCAACATCTATCTCTTCGTCGTCACCTCATTCCCTTCAGGCACCACGGTCACAGACACTCTTCACGCCATGGTGGCCGACGGTCAGGGCAGATGGCTGGGCAGAGGGGCAGGGGACCTGCGCGAGCTGACCATCCCCTATAAGTCAAACATCTGGTTTCCCGAGGCCGGAGACTACAGCTTCAGGGTCATTCACGGTATGAGAGACACCCTCCTCAGGGGGGTGTATGACTTCGGCATGAAGATCACACTTCGAGAAGAGCAGGACAAATAAGAGAGGCTTTGGGAAAGAATAAACTGGCACGGTGGGCTGAGATGAAAGGCTTCGACCATGTGATCGAGCCATCATTTGAAGAGGCATTCAGGAAGGATCACGACCTAAAGGGCAAATGGCACAGCGAGTGGTTCGGGAACAGCAACCCCATCATTCTGGAACTGGGTTGCGGCAAGGGTGAGTATACCGTGTCGATGGCTTCACGCTGGCCTGAAAAAAACTTCATCGGCATAGACATCAAGGGAGCCAGAATGTGGAGAGGCGCCAGGGAGAGTCACCGGATGAAACTCCCCAACGCTGCCTTCCTCAGAACCCGGATAGAGTTTACAGGCTCCTTCTTCGCTCCCGGAGAGATAGATGAGATCTGGCTCACCTTCCCTGACCCGCAGCCTAAAAGAAAGAGAGAGAAGAAGAGACTCTCCGGACCCGTCTTCCTGAACCTCTACAGGCAGTATCTCAGGGACGGCGGTCTCGTACACCTCAAGACAGATAACAGGGAACTCTTCGATTATACCCTGTCGGTGACCGAAACCAACGGGCTGGAGAGAGTCACGGCCGTTACCGACCTCTACCGGGAAAAACCCGGAGACCCCCTGCTCACCATCAGAACACACTATGAAGAGATCTTCCTAAAACAGGGACTCCCTATCACATACCTTACATTCAGACTGCCCCATGACAGAGAGATCATCAGTCCGCTCCGGTGAGAGTGACAGCGACAGCTTCTTCTGCCGTGTGTACGATGTGACCTGCATGATACCACGCGGCCGGATAACCTCATACGGAGCCATCGCAAGGTATCTCGGGACGGCTGGTGCTGCCCGCATGGTGGGCTGGGCCCTCAACTCGTCGCACTCATCTGAAAGGTTTATCCCGGCACACCGGGTGGTGAACCGCAACGGGATGCTTACCGGGAAACACCACTTCGGAAACTCATCAACAATGCAACAGTTACTTGAAAATGAAGGTTTCACAGTCATTAACGACACAGTCCTGGAGTTCAGCGAGAGGTTCTGGGACCCCACTCTTGAACTATAGCCAAAACCCAAACGTTAGTATATTTGTTTGCAAATTATAAACCAGTAAATCGTAAATTTGATCCTGCGACGAAGGTGCAGGATCAATCCCGTATCCGCCAGCTGGCGGATCGGGACGCAAATCCAAATATCATGTCAATAAAAGAACAGGTTCTCAACGCACTAAGGAAGGTCACCCATCCTGACAAGGGAAGTGACATCGTGTCACTCGGAATGGTCGGTGACATCTCTGTATCGGATGAAGGCATTGCCATCCTCCTGGTTCCCGAGAAATCAAATGACCCGTTTCTGAACTCGGTGAAGAGCAACTGCGTCAGGGCAGTGAAAGAGGCACTCGGTCCTGACACCGTCATCTCATCCATAGAGGTGAAGCCGCGGATCGTGGTTGAGAAGATGACCGTCCCGAAAAGGGAGGTCTTGCCCGGGGTGAAGAACATCATTGCCGTCTCCTCCGGCAAGGGAGGCGTGGGCAAGTCGACAGTTGCCGTCAACCTGTCGGTGGCGCTGGCGCGCAAGGGCTATGCCACGGGGCTGCTCGATGCTGATATCTTCGGCCCCTCCGTGCCGCGCATGCTCAATGCTGAAGGCTTCCGTCCCGAGGTGCGTAAGGAGGAGGGCAGGGATCTTATCATCCCGATGGTCAAACACGGGGTCAAGGTGCTCTCCATAGGGTTCTTCGTCAAGGGGTCCGATGCTGTCATCTGGCGGGGACCCATGGCAAGCAGTTTTCTCAAGCAGCTGATAGGACAGGGCGACTGGGGTGATCTTGACTATCTCATCTTCGACCTGCCTCCGGGGACCAGCGACATTCACCTGACACTGGTGCAGGAAGTGCCTGTCACGGGGGCGATAGTGGTGACGACACCCCAGGAGGTGGCGCTTGCCGACGCCCGCAAGGGCATCGCGATGTTCCGTAGTGAGTCCATCAACGTTCCCGTGCTGGGACTGGTTGAGAACATGTCATTCTTCACTGCTCCCGAGCTGCCGGACAAAAAGTACTACATCTTCGGAAAGGACGGCGGCAGCAGGCTCGCCGCCGAGACAAAAACTGACCTCCTGGGGCAGATACCCATTGTTGAGAGCATCTGCGACGGAGGCGACACCGGCACCCCTGATGCACTCAATGACAGCGCCACGGGAGTTGCCTTCCTCGCCCTGGCTGAGTCAGTCGTACAGAGAGTAGAAAAACGCAACGCGGAGATGGCTCCCACAAAAAGAGTGGAAGTAAAGTGAGACCTGTCCGGTGAAGTTACAGCACCGGAACATTTATGACCTCCACTCCTCACCGTTCCTGCTTCAGAAGGGAGGTTGCCCATGATTTTTGCCTGTCTGTGCAAAATCATGCGTTTTTATGTAAGTTTGAATACTTTTGGCACACCTGTTCAGTTATCAATATAAACCCTCTTTATTGAGAGTGAGGCGCTCGGTATATCATGCAGCGGTGATCATCCTTCTCACCCTGACCCTGGCCGGATGTTCCGTGGAAAAGAACACCGGCACGAGCCGTTTTTACCACTCACTGATCTCAAAATACAACATCTGGTTCAATGGCAACGAAGCCTACAGGGCCGGGCTGGAGAAGATAAAGACTTCACATCGTGATGATTACAGCGAACTGCTGCCTGTGTTCGAGTATTCTGCACCCGAATCTGCCGGGGCGGCCTCCTCAGATATGGAACGTGCCATACAGAAGGCCTCGAAGGTAATAGCGCTGCATTCAATCACCGCCAGGCCTGATGAGAAGAAGCGCAGGGGTGCTGACGAGCGCAGTGAGGAGTTCTACAACCGGCGGGAGTACAACGAGTGGGTTGATGATGCCTATATTCTCATGGCCAAGGCCCAGTTCCACCAGAAGAACTTCATGGCCGCCCGTTCTTCATTCTCATATGCCATGAGCATAGCCACCGACCCGGAGATCGTCACCGAGGCAGGCATCTGGATGGCACGCATACAGGCCGAGGAGGGCAATTACGCCGAGGCCACCCGCCTCCTTCGTACCGTCGGCGAGCCCGGGAGCATGTCGCGTCCGTTGAAAGC
>JAVEXM010000110.1:0-8448 GCA_034004025.1 Bacteroidales bacterium | reverse complement strand
AGAGTGCCGGCTGCCGACTGCCGACTGAAGACTGCCGACTGCCGACTGAAGAGTGCCGACTGCCGACTGAAGAGTGCCGACTGCCGACTGAAGAGTGCCGACTGCCGACTGCCGACTGCCAACTGAAGAGTGCCGACTGCCAACTGCCGACTGCCGACTGAAGAGTGCCAACTGCCCCCCTCGCGGAGAAATGATCCGAAGAATCATTCCCCATCCTTCGCGCCTTTTTCCTATTTTTGTCGGGAAATATATCCGACATGGCTCAAAAACCGTCCGTACCAAGGGGAACACGCGACTTCTCTCCCACAGAGATGCTCCGCCGCAATTATATCTTCGACATAATCAGGAAAGCATTTTCCCTCTACGGCTATCTGCCCCTGGAGACACCGGCAATGGAGAACCTCTCTACTCTGATGGGCAAGTACGGCGAGGAGGGAGACAGGCTGATATTCAGGATTCTCAACTCGGGAAACTTCCTCTCTGACCTCGATCCATCCGCCCTTGCAGGGGCTGACAGCTCCTCCATTGCACATCATCTTTCCGAAAAGGGACTGAGGTATGACCTTACCGTTCCCTTTGCCCGCTATGTGGTACAGCACCGCAGTGAGATCACCTTTCCCTTCAGGAGATACCAGATACAGCCCGTATGGAGGGCTGACAAACCCCAGAAGGGGAGGTACAGGGAGTTCTTCCAGTGCGATGCGGATGTGATCGGCAGCGATTCGCTGCTGAATGAGTACGAACTGATACGTATCATTGACCGTGTCTTCAGCGAACTGAAAATCAATGTGATAATCAATGTCAACAACCGCAAGATACTTGCCGGAATCGCCTCTGCAGCCGGGGCGGGTGACAGGATCACCGACATCACGGTTGCCATTGACAAGCTTGAAAAGATAGGCAGTGAGGGTGTCAGGCAGGAGCTGCTGCAGCGGGGCATAACACCTGACGTGATCTCACGGCTCGATCCGTTCCTGAGTCTGCGGGGGTCGGCAGAATCGAAGCTCACCGGCCTGAAGCGTGAGCTGGCAGCATCACCCGAAGGGCAGAAGGGCCTCTCCGAGATGGAGGAGCTCTTCAGCTACATCGCGATGGAGCCCTCACAGGCAAGGGTGGAGCTCGATCTATCACTGGCACGCGGGCTGAACTACTATACCGGGACCATCATAGAGGTCAAGGCGGCTGACATGGCCATAGGCAGCATCTGCGGCGGCGGACGCTATGATGACCTCACAGGTATCTTCGGGCTGCCGGACGTCTCGGGTGTGGGAATATCATTCGGGGCCGACAGGATATACGATGTGATGCTCCATCTGGGCCTCTTCCCGGAGCAGAGCGGATCGGCTACCGAAGTACTTGTCATCAACTTCGGGAGGGAAGAGCTTCCGGAGCTGATAAAAATCGCCGTGGCGCTCCGCAGTGCAGGGATAGCCACTGAGCTTTTCCCCGATGCTGTCAGGCTGAAGAAGCAGTTCAGCTATGCTGACGCACAGCATATACCCCTGGTGGTCATTGCCGGCAGCAATGAGATAAAAGCCGGGCAGGCTACCGTCCGTAATATGAAAACGGGAGAACAGACAACCGTATCAATGTCCGCTCTCCCGGATTTTATCAGGGAAGTGAAAAATCACTGAATTATTTTCCTCACCAATGACTGCTAAAGGTCGGGGCTCTCCGTCTGGTTGAAACGTCCCCTGCCACCCTGGGCCGCAGGCTGTCCCTGCCTCCTCTGGTTAATCTCCCTCAGCAACTGCTGCTTGTACTGGGTTTCAATCTGGAACAGTTTTATAACCTTCAGCGGCGGCAGCACCTTCTTGAGGTCGTTGTTGAACGATGAGACCAGGGTGGCCTCGTCAGCGTAGGTCTGCACCAGCCTGTCAGCAGTGGCAGAGAGCTCGGCGTCACTCATTGTCGATTCATTCTGTGATACATTGCGCATCAGAGAAAGGCGTTCAGCCTGCAGGCTGCTCTTGCCGTCGGAATATTTATTGTAAAGAGGCCAGAATCTCTCTGCCTCCGTCGGCGTGAGATCGAGACGCTGTGTGAAGAAGGCTATCTTGTAGGCTGTGAGCCTCTCATTGTCTGCCTGGCCCTGACCGGGTCCCATCCTCTGTCCCTGAGCGCTGGCTCCCGTAACTGCGGCAACCATTATAATGACGACTGCGGATAATATTCTTTTCATGATGTTGCTATAAAAGTTCGTATATATCATTAATGTCCACATCTTCCATCAGAAGGTAATCAATAATAGCGTCAGCCGATATCTCTTCTCCTGTTGCAGGATCTCCCGATGCGGATGCCGTACCTTCTGATAATGTCCCCCCTGATCCCCCCTGTGCGGCCTCTTCGTAGTATACCGCCTCAATCAGCTCGCCTTCCAGCATGTAGATATCAAACTGCTCTGCCTCAAGGTCGGCATACAGGCTGCCGTTAAGCTCATCAGCACCCCTCTCCATGCCGCCTGACACCAGCCTCACCGTGAAGGTGGTCAGCAGTGCAAAGCCTACGATGGCTGCAGCAAGGGCGAGGAAGGGCCTGAGATTCAGGCGTCTGACAGGCGCATCCACTGTTGCGGCGGCCTTCTCCTCCTTTATGCTGCCGGTGATGGCTGACATCGTTCTGTCTGTCAGGGTCTCGAAGTAGCCTTCCGGAACCTTGAAGGGATTGCTGTTTTTTATATTATCATTTAGTTGCATGACATTTCTTTGATGTATAAAGTCTTCATTGGTTTAATCGTCCTGCAAAAACTGCTCGATTTTTTTTACGGCATGATGGTATGATGCCTTCAGTGCCCCCACCGAGGTGCCTGTCACCCCGCTCATATCCTCGTAGCTCATGTCTTCGAAGTATTTCATGTTGAAGACTGCACGCTGCTTATCCGGCAGTTTCACGATTGCATTCTGCAGCTTTACCATTGCCTCGTCACCGTCGAAGTAACTGCTGCCTTCCGCTGACATTCCGAAGAGGCTCTCAAGGTCGTCAAGCGGTATGCTGCTCTCTTTCTCCCTCTTTCTCAGCAGCGTCAGCGCCTCATTGGTGGAGATGGAATAGAGCCAGGTATAGAGCGAGCTCTCGAACCGGAATGACCCTATGTTCCTCCAGGCGTTGAGAAAGGTGTTCTGCAGCACATCATCGGCATCGTCATGTGTAATGACGATACGGCGGATATGCCAATAGAGCTTTGATCCGTACTTGTCGACTATCATACGGAAAGCCTTCTCGCCATCCGAATGGATGATCTTCTTGATATCATCTTCGGTGATCTGTAACATTACACTGACCGGAGCCGTTTAACAGTAAGACGTCCCGTAGTATTAATGGTTTAACTCAGATGTCAAAAATAGCAAAATCTATCGGCCCCGGCTATGCGGCAGGTGCCTGCTTGTCGCTTTTTGGTACCTTTGCCGCAACAGAAAGTCAGAAGAAATGGCATTGAAATGCGGAATTATAGGAATTATGAGCGTGGGTAAAACCACGATCTTCAACTGCATATCCAACACGCGGGGGGAGACGGATACCTACGGAACGGGTGTAAAGGCGAACCTCGGTGTGATACAGGTACCGGACCAGCGGCTCTATGAGCTTGAGAAGTTTCAGCCCACAGAGCGGGTGGTACACACCACGGTGGATATAGTGGATATACCAGGACTGGCCAGGGGGCAGGGCGACAGCTCCGGCGCCAGACTGCTGGGCGAGATAAGGAACACAGATGCCCTGATACATGTCCTGAGATGCTTTGACGACGACAGGCTGCCGCACATCGACGGCTCCGTCAATCCTGTGAGGGATCTTGAAAACGTTGAGTTCGAGCTGCAGGTCAAGGATGTGGAGTCAGTGGAGAAAAAGATACAGCGGCTTGAGCGTGCTGCCAAAACAGGCGATAAGGATGCAAGACACGGGATAGAGGTCCTGAACCGGTACAGGGAGCACCTTGAGGGCTTCAGAAATGCCTCGTCGCTGGAGGTCAGGCCCGAGGATAAGAGATTTATTGATGACATCTTCCTTCTGACGATGAAGCCGGTGCTTTACGTATGCAATGTCGATGAGGCATCTGCCGTCACAGGCAACGGTTACGTCTCGGCCGTCAGAGAGTATCTTGCCGGCAGGGGTTCGGTTCCGCTGGTGATCGCCGGGGCACTGGAGGCGGAGATCGCCAACCTCAGCGAGGCGGCTGACAGGCTGGAATTCCTCCGTGATGCGGGGTTGGACGAACCGGGAGTGAACAAGCTCGTCAGGGCCGCCTACGAGATGCTTGACCTTCTCACATTCTTTACCGTCGGCCCCAAGGAGATAAGGGCATGGACCATTACCTCGGGAATGACCGCACCCCAGGCTGCGGGGGTGATTCACTCCGACCTTGAAAGGGGTTTCATCAGGGCCGAGGTGATGAAGTATGCCGACTTCATTGCACTGGGATCGGAGCACGCCTGCCGCGAGGCCGGCAAACTGTCGGTGGAAGGAAAAAACTATGTGGTTGATGACGGAGACATACTGCACATACGATTTAATGTTTAAAACTGACAGGTGAGACACCTGCTGATCATATGGTTGTTACTGCTGCTTGCAGGCGGGGGAGACGGATACTGTCAAAACCCCTCCCGGGGAGATGACATACTCGACGCCATTGAAAAGTACGGCCAGGCCGAGGTGGTGATTGTCTATCCGGGTTTTGACGCCATGACATCCCTGGCCTCACGGTTTTCTGTCTCATCATGTGACGGCACCGTTGCCCTTCTGTGCCTCTCGCCGGTCACAGCCCCTGAGTTTATCAAATCGGGCCTGGAGTACAAACTCGCCCTGCCTGAGGAGAGGAAGGGCTTCTTCACTGCCGGCTCGGCAGCTGAGGCAATGATGTGGCAGTCATATCCCACCTGGAAGCACTATGACACAATCATGCACAAGATAGCCGACCGGTGGCCCGGACTCTGCGTGCTTGACACCATCGGGTACAGTATCATGGGAAGAGCCATCCTGGCCCTGAAGATAGCTGACAACAGCTCTGATGATCAGCCCCGGCCGAAAGTGATGCTCATCTCAACCATCCACGGTGATGAGCCTGCCGGGTTTGTGATGCTGATGCGCCTGGCAGAGTATCTCGCCTGTGAGAGCGAGAATGAAGGCTTCGCCTCAGAGCTCACATCCCGGCTGGAGATATGGATCAACCCCCTGGCAAACCCTGACGGTATGTACCGCAACAGTGACACCATGATCTATCCTGTCAGGGCCAACAGCAACGGGTATGACCTCAACCGCAACTTCCCCGACCCCGAGGTGGCTTCGCCGCCACCGCTGCAGAAGGAGACGCGTGACATGATCTCATTCATGGAGGAGAAACGGTTTGTGCTCTCTGCCAACCTCCACTCCGGGGCTGAGGTGGTGAATTATCCGTGGGACAAATGGACGAGGCTTCATGCCGATGACGACTGGTTCGACGAGATCAGCAGGCGGTATGCGGATACGGTACACAGGTATGCCGAAAAGAGTTACATGACCTTCCTTGATGACGGTGTTACACGGGGATGGGAGTGGTACACCGTCAGGGGCGGCAGGCAGGATTTCATCACCTGGGGCCTGGGCGGCAGAGAGGTGACAATCGAGATCGATGACATAAAGATGACCCAGGGTTCAAACCTCGAGGCACTCTGGCAATGGAACCACCGGTCACTGCTGCGCTACCTGGCTGAAGCAATGTACGGTGTCAGAGGCAGAGTCACCGATGCCGGGACGGGAGACCCGCTCCCCGCCAGGATATTCATTGAGGGACACGACTCCGACTCCTCTCACGTCTATGCCGACACACTCACGGGTTATTATTACAGGTACGCGGCGCCTGGCAAGTACAATATCATTTTTTCCTGCCCGGGATACCAGCCCTACAGGCTGGAAGCCGATCTCTCCTCATGGGATGCCAGGCTGACAGTGGATGTACAGCTGCAGAAACTGGACAAAACATGGCCTGACCCTCCCGTGTCAGACCTGCTCATCTGGCCCAATCCATCCGACGGAAGATTCAGGATTCTGCCGCCGCAGCTCCTGGCCGGAGAGGTGACCGTCACCCTCAGCAGCACCTCGGGATCTGTTGTCGGGAGCTATCGCACAACAGCCTACCCCGGACTGCCGTTGCAGTGCGACTTCAGAGGCCTCTCCACGGGAATTTATATCGTGGCTGTCCGGAAACAGCCCCACGGCCCCACGGTGCGGAGCCGGGTAGTCATCAGCAGAATGCTGTCACAGTGACGCGAAGATGACATCTTTGCAACAATCAGGTTGCAGTTCCGGCCAAAACTGATATTTTTGGGGCTTATTTCCCTTATTTTATTTTTTAAACATGAAAAAGGTACTCACGCTCTTGCTTTTGTCTCTCCTCTCTGTTTTTACCGTCGCTCAGTCTGCATATATTCCTCCCGAGAAGCCTAAGCTGGTGATCGGCATCATCGTTGAACAGCTTCGCTTTGATCAGCTTGAGCGCATATGGGATATCCTTCCGGAAGACGGGTTGAAGAGACTGGTCAGCGAGGGCACCTATTACCGCAATGTCTCGCTCGACTATCTATCCACACAGGCAGGACCGGGATATGCCACCATCTCCACCGGTGCCACTCCTTCTGAACACGGCATCACCTCGGACTCATGGTTTCATCCCTTTAATGACCAGATAATATACTGTGTGAAGGACCCCGATGCCGGCGCCGTGGGTGGCACCTTTGAGACAGGACTCTTCTCACCGGCGAACCTCCTCTCCTCGACCTTTGCTGACGAGCTTGAGATGTCATCCTGCGGCCAGTCCAGGGTCTATGGCATCGGCATGAAGGAGATGGGAGCCATACTTACGGCAGGCCATGCCGCCGACGGCGCCTTCTGGTATGACGACCGCACGGGAACATGGATGAGCAGCAACTACTACGGTCCGGAGCTGCCCGGATGGCTCATGGACCTCAACGCAATGCTGCTCCCCGGCCAGTATCTGAACCAGCCATGGACCACGCTGATGGACCCGGCACTCTATCCGGGCTGCCAGCCTGACTCCAGTGACCTGGAGAAAGGGTTCAGCGGCCAGAGCTGGTTTCCCTATGACCTGAAGGAGCTATCAACAACAGGCAGGCTTATCAAGACCACAAGGGATTATTCCATTCTGCGTGAGACCCCGTTCGCCGATGACTTCACCACTGAGCTGGCACTCAGGCTCATAAGCAACGAGCAGATGGGGCAGGATGATGTGACTGATTACCTGGCAGTTACCTATTCGGCCACTGAACAGATAGGACACCGGTTCGGCCCGTCGTCGGTAGAGAGCTCCGATGCCCTGGTGAGGCTTGACAGGAATATCAGCCGACTTATCGGGGAGATTGACAGATCTCTGGGTAAAAAGAATGTGCTGGTCTATTTCGTTTCGGCACACGGGATCTCGGAAATCCCGGCTGTGCTGGCTGCCAGCCGCATACCTTCAGGCTACTTCAGGGTCAACCAGTCGCTGCAGCTACTGCGCAGTTATCTCAATGCCATCTACGGCAAGGGCGACTGGGTCAGGGGGTTCTTTGACAACCAGATCTACCTCAACAGGCCGCTGATAGAAGATGCAAAGGTCAGTCTCGAAGAGATGCAGAGGAGGGTGGCCCGCTTTATGGTCCAGTTTTCAGGTATCGCAGCCGCAGTGCCCACCTCATCATTCGAGATGAGCGACTTCTCCACCGGGTTGCTGTATAAGATGAGCAACAACTTCAACCAGCAGAGGTCGGGCGATGTGATGATTGCCCTCAATCCGGGCTGGGTGGAGAAGACTGACCATGTCACCGGGCACAACTCACCTTATGAATATGATAGTCATATACCGCTGATATGGTTCGGATGGACGGCCAGCAAGGCCTCCGTTACCCGCAGTGTCAGCACCAGGGATATTGCCGTGACCCTTTCTATCCTCTGCAGGATACCGCTGCCGAATGCAGCCAGCGGTGACCCGCTGCATGAGCTGTTCAGGTAACGATGCCGCATGCAGCCGCCGGTGACTTGCTGCGTGAGTTGTTCAGGTAACGCTGCCGAAAGCAACGACTCAGACGGTCACCGTGCGACGGTTTAATCCGTCTCTGACGCGGCACGCCTCATGAATGAGAAGCGGATCGTGTTCGCATCCGTTCCCTATCACCACCATATCTGCCCCTGCAACAAAGGCTTCTTCAATCCTTGCCGGCGTGTCAAGTCCCCCTCCTGTGATGAGCGGGACCCGTATCTCTGACCGCACCGCTCTTATCATTGCAGGGTCAACCGGCCTGGCAGCGCCGCTGCCGCCCTCAAGATAGATGGCCTTCATTCCCAGCATCTCACCCGCCAGGGCGGTGGCGACGGCTATATCATGCTTGTCGTACGGCAGGGGAGAGGTCTGACTCATGTATTCAACGGAGGTCCTGCTGCCGCAATCGACGAGCATGTACCCCACGGGAATAACCCTGTCAC
>JAVEXM010000109.1:0-8497 GCA_034004025.1 Bacteroidales bacterium | reverse complement strand
TAAGGCTGTATATGAGAGAGATATTTCCTCCTATCACCACTCCCGACACCTCAAACGATGCCTCATGCGGCGTGTTCCACGTTACCGGCCCGGCCTCACCCTTCAGGGCGCGCACCATAGTCTCATAGCAGAGTGGCGAGCATTCAGGGCTGGAGTAGTTGAGAGGCATCTCGGCATGGAGCGACGCCGTGCCGCATACCGTGTTGAGCCAGAGGTGCAGCGAGGTGATGTCACTGTATCCGACATACCATTTGGGATTCTTTCTCAGTGCGGAGAAATCGATCCGGTCAACGATCCTTGACATACCGTAACCGCCGCGGGAGCAGAGGACAGCCTTAACATCCGGATCGTCGGTGGCCCTCTGTATATCCTCCAGCCGCTCATCATCGCTGCCGGCAAAGGGACCCTGACGCGTAAAGACATGACTGCCCAGGGTGATGCGGAAGCCTGACTCTTCAAGCATCTGCACTGCCTGCAGCACGACATCCTCCTCAATATGACTCGCCGGGGTTATGATCTCTATCCTGTCGCCCTCCCTGAGCCAGGGTGGTATGGTAAGTGACTTCATATGCTGATACTGAATGGTGACAGTATCAAACATACATAAAATTGCCCGATTTTCTGCAGGAAGAGAAAAATCACCTTAAGAGAAACCGCACCGCGGGCAGACAGAAATCACCGTGAGAGAAACCGCGCCGCAGCCTCAAAAAGCCTGTCGAAGGTGCTGTCAACGGCCTGCAACTGTTCTCCGGCCATTACCGGGAAGGGGTTCTCATGGGTAAAGGGATACTCAGGCTGCCATATCTCCAGATCGGCGCCCCTGAGGGTGGCAGAGACAGCCTCGGCGGGTATGACCCTGTCACGGGCAAAGGTGACAGCCTTGAATCTCCCTTCACTGTTCCTGAAAGGTGTGCCGGCGACCTCCTCCAGCCTGCCGAGCGACGTCATACCGTAAAACGCCTCACCCTCGGGAGTGTCATTCATGATCTGCATGAACCGTCCGTCGTCGGGTGGACCGTGTCGTCCCGGCCACGAGAGATAGAATGATACCAGTCTCTCAAAGGCCCTGCTGTCCATTATCAGCTTGGAGGTGCCGTTCATGAGGCCAAAGGCACTGCCGCCGCAGAAGAGCATCACACGGGTGTCATCCGGCAGGGGTGAGGGTCTGGAAAGCATCATCACCTGGGCTGCCAGCGCCCCTATTGAATAGGCAAAGATATCTACAGGTCCTCCGTCGGGCAGCGCCGGGTGAGAGCCCTCCCTGATTGATCCGGTCAGTTCTGCAATGTCCCTGATGGTCTGGTATCCGGAGAGCAGAAAGCGCTGCGGCGACAGTGACATGCGCGTACTCAGCGCCACATTGACAAAGGTTGACAGCCGGGTGTCAGGCAGCAGAGAAGTCCGCGCCGCCACCAGTGGCATCATAAGATGCCTGTCGATCCAGCTGCGCGGTGACCGGTTCATGTGATAGGCACTGGGGAAGAGCACCACCGGCCTGCCGGTGTCAGAAGCCAGCCTCGTACCCCACTGCATGTACTTGTTCCAGCTGCGCTCATTGAGACCGTGCAGGAGCAGTATTGCACCCCTGCCCCTTGCGTTGCCGGGGGTCATGATATAATAGGGGAACTCGCTGTTGGCATGCTCCAGCTCCCCCGACCTGAAAAGTGAACGAAAGGCTGAAGTCACCCTGCCCTCATCAGGATAACGGTAGCCGCCCGAAGATTGAAATATCTCTTCCCGGATAGCGACACCGGTGCCGGGAATAATCCCCACCGTCGCTCCTCCCCTGAATTGCGATGCAAACTCTCTCTCATTGCCGGTGTAGCCCATTGCCTGATTTTTTTGCAAACAAAGGCGATTATACATGAGCTGCCAAAAAATAGGTTCCCCCTGCCATGCCACGGGCCAAAAATCCCAATCCGGGGGTGAAAAAGCCCATTCAGGGGTGAAATCTCCCGGCCGACAGAGGACGGAAAACGGCAGATCACCAAAAGTGTTACTTTTGTATTGACAACCGATGCAATGAATATTGACCTGAGCAAAAAGCTTCCCGGGTATCTTACCGAAAAGAAAAATATCGTTACGACGATACTCTTTACGGCCGGCTTTGCTCTGCTGTTCCTCAACCTCTACACTCCCTTCGGGGTGGCCACCTGGTTTGAGGCCTCAAAACCCACCCTCCTGCTCTATGCCAGCGGGGTGATCCTGGCCGGCGTACTGGTGGTTGCCGTCAGCCGTATAATAATGTACCACAGTGTCAAACGGGGCGGCACCCTCAGGATATGGCACTACCTTTTATGGGTGGCGGCGGAGATACTCGCAATGGCACTCTTCTTCACCCTCTTCGAGGTGGTGATCCTGCACGATCAGCGTCCCTTTACGGAACTGCTCGGCAGGTCAGTACAGAACACCTCGCTGACACTGCTGCTTCCCTATACCATCCTGTGGCTCTGGTTCTCATGGCGCGACAGCAAGATGAAGCTGACGGGAATCATGGAGCAGCCTGATCTCCCCGGTCAGAAGCCGATGATACCCCTCAGGGACGAGAAGGGAGTCCTCAGGATGTCGCTCAAGAGCTCTGATATACTCTGGATCCAGGGGAGCGACAACTATGTGACAGTCTGGTATCAGGCCCGGAGCAAGGTGTCTAAATTTATGCTGCGCAACACCCTCAGGGCCATGGAGGATGAGCTGAAACAGGAACAGGTCATCCGCTGTCACCGGTCATATCTCGTCAACATTGACAAGGTAAAGCTGATACGCCGCGAGAAGGAGGGGCTGATGCTCGAGCTCGACACCGTTCCGCCATCGGTTATCCCCGTATCGCGCACCTACATGCAGGAGGTGCTTACCGCCTTCGGCCAGGAAGGGTGAACTCCCTCCCTGCTGTTCTCTAAATTCATTATATTTGCCGGGTTAAACTCAGCAACACTTTTTTCTGATGAAGAAATTCAAGCGCCACCTCATCACTTCCGCTCTCCCCTATGCCAACGGACCGATACATATCGGGCATCTGGCCGGGGTCTACGTGCCGTCTGACATCTATACCCGCTACCTCAGGATGCGAGGCGAAGATGTGATCTCCATCTGCGGCTCGGATGAGCACGGGGTGCCTATCACCCTGAAGGCCCGCAGGGAGGGCATCACCCCACAGGAGGTGGTCGACCGCTACCATGAGCTTAACAAAAAGGCCTTTGCCGATTTCGGCATCGCCTTTGACATCTACTCGCGTACCTCCAACAAAATACACTACGAGACAGCCTCGGAATTCTTCCGCAAGCTGTATGACCAGGGTGAGTTTATCGAGAAGAGCACCAACCAGTATTATGATGAGGAGGCCGGATCCTTCCTGGCAGACAGGTATATCACCGGCACCTGTCCCCACTGCGGCAATGAGAATGCCTACGGCGACCAGTGCGAGAAGTGCGGCACCTCCCTCAGCCCCACCGATCTCATCAACCCCCGCTCAACCATCAGCGGCAATCCGCCGGTCATGCGTGAGACCCTCCACTGGTACCTTCCCCTCGACAAATATGAACCCTGGATCAGGAAGTGGATCCTGGAGGAGCATACTGAATGGAAGACAAACGTATACGGACAGTGCAAGTCATGGCTCGACCAGGGATTGCAGCCCAGGGCGGTGAGCCGCGACCTCGACTGGGGCGTGCCCGTGCCCGTGGAAGGAGCTGAAGGAAAGGTCCTCTATGTCTGGTTTGACGCTCCTATAGGATATATCTCCGCCACCAGGGAACTGACGCCCGACTGGGAGAAATACTGGAAGGACCCGGAGACACGGATGATACATTTCATCGGCAAGGACAACATCGTCTTTCACTGCATCATCTTCCCCGCTATGCTCAAGGCCGAGGGAAGCTACATCCTCCCCGACAACGTGCCTGCCAATGAGTTTCTGAACCTCGAGAACGACAAGATATCCACCTCACGCAACTGGGCCGTCTGGCTTCATGAATATCTCGTGGATTTCCCCGGCAAGCAGGACTCGCTGCGCTACGCACTCTGTGCCAGCGCCCCGGAGACAAAGGATAATGACTTCACCTGGAAGGAGTTTCAGGCTCGAAACAACAACGAGTTGGTGGCTATTCTCGGTAACTTCGTCAACCGAACCCTGGTGCTCACCAATAACTATTACAAAGGTGAAGTGCCGGCACCGGGTGAGATGACTGATTACGACCGTGAGACCGTCAGTTCTATCATGACATGCCGTCAGAACGTGGAGAGCAACCTCGAGGCCTTCCGCTTCCGGCAGGCACTGGCCGAAGCCATGAACCTGGCACGTCTGGGCAACAAGTACCTGGCTGATACTGAGCCGTGGAAGGTGGTCAAAACCGACCCTGACCGCGTTAAGACGATAATGTACGTCTCCCTGCAGATAACAGCCAACCTGGCTATCCTGCTTGAGCCTTTCCTGCCCTTCTCGATGAACAAACTGCGCGGATGGCTCGATATCACCGGGAGACACTGGAATGAAGCCGGAAGGTCTGACCTCCTCACCCCGGGACATATTGTCTCTGCCGGTGAGCTTATGTTCTCCAGAGTCGAGGATGCGGAGATAGAACGGCAGGTAAAGAAACTGCTCGACACAAAAAAAGCCAACGAAAACAGTGAGGCGGAGGCTGCACCTCAGAAGGAGGATGTCACCTTCGACGAGTTCACCCGCATGGATATACGTACCGCCACCATCCTTGAGGCGGAGAAGGTTCCCAAAACAACAAAACTGATAAGGCTGAAGGTCGATACCGGCATAGATGTCCGCACCATCGTTTCAGGCATCGCCGGGCACTTCACCGCTGAGGAGCTTCCCGGAAAGAGTATCTCTGTCATCGTCAACCTTGCACCACGAACCATCAAGGGCATCGAGTCAAAGGGGATGGTGCTGCTGGCCGAGGACGAGAACGGCAAACTGGTCTTTGTTGTCCCCGAGGAAAAAATCAAAAACGGAAGTACCGTTAAATAAGTTGGCAGTCGGCAGTCGGCAGCCGGCAGTCGGCAGTCGGCAATCGGCAGTCGGCAGCCGGCAGTCGAAATCAGCCGGCAGTCGGCAGCCGGCAGTCGGCAGTTGGCAGTCAGCAGTCGGCAGTCGAAATCAGTCGGCAGTCAGCAGTCGTGGCTGAAGACTGAAGACTGAAGACTGTGGACTGAAGACTGCTATCTGCTCTTAAACACCCACGCCCCCGGAAAATCCCTTTTCAGATCTCCCAGTGCTGCCAGTGCCTCTTCGAGGGTGCCGAATGATTCTGCACTGACACGGAGGAACCCGTCAGGGCCGCCGGCCACCTCCGGGTCAAAACCGATCTTGCGCAGCTTCTCCACCATGGTCAGGGCATTGTCTTCACCCTTGAAGCTGCCTATTATCAACAGGTACCTGTACTCATGAACAACCACTGCCGGCCGTTCCGGTTTTGCACTGCTGTACGCCGTTGCCTCAGAGGGCGCGGCTGCAGGCTTTATGGTCTCAACTGCCGGGGGATTCTGCGAATCCACCGGTTTGACGGCAACCGTCTGAGGTGATGAGGACTCCTCTGCTGCAATATTCTGACCCGAGCCCGGCTTCCGGGTCGTGGTTTTGTCTGCCACCGGCTCTCCATTCGTTATCCGGCCTGCTGCGGGTTCTTCCCCGGTCACTCCGCTGTCCGTTATCACCGCCACGGCGCCGGCATCAATCTGTTCACGGTTATACTCCAGCTCCGCCCTGGCAAGAGGATTGAGTGTCGACTCCTCCATCCTGCCCTTGAAGAGATGGTCATTAAAAGGCACAAGTGCCAGCGCCACAAGAATCGGTATTATCACTGCGGCCCTGGTAAGCAGGCGTCGCACCGACGGAGGACTGACGGCAGGCTCATGCTGTTTCTCAAGCACTCTTCTGCGCACGTCGAAGCCGCTAACCGGATGCCTGTGATAGGCACTCAGCCCGTATGATGTAAGCAGGTAATTGACGCTCAGATCGGGGTCGAAGATTATTGTCCTCTCATGGTTGAGCGAGAAGGTGCCGAGGTGCTCCATGGGGACAGGATTGCCTGTCATGATCCTCTTTCGCAGCTCATCGGTCCACTCGCTGACAATGTCACGTGCCTCACCGTAACCCGTCTGCAGATGTGATGAGATATGACCTATCAGGAGGCCGTCATTGCCGGTGAGATGGCGGTTGAAGGTGACCTTCCTCGACGGGGGGTAAAACATACCCTCACCACGGTCGATGCGCGCAGGAAAATAGTTCCCTATAAATGCACCAAACCCCGGTATAATGACACAATCGTGACTGAAGAGCAGCTCTCTTATGTATCCGGTCAAATCCCTCGCCATGTAGAAGCAATAATGAACAAAGATAAAAAAGAAAGCGTATGCCGGGGCAAAAAAAAAGGTTAAAATAAATTCTGTTATCTTCGCTTTCAGTAGACGTACAGACAATGAAAAAGATAGAGATGGTTGACCTCCGGTCACAGTATGAAAGGTATAAGGCCGACATCGACAGCGCCATATCCGAGGTCATCAGTTCAACAGCCTTCATCAAGGGTCCTGCCGTTCGTCACTTTGAGGAGGAGCTGCAACGTTACCTGGGCATCAGCCATGTCATCTCATGTGCCAACGGCACCGATGCCCTGCAGATAGCAATGATGGCTCTCGGTCTCAAGCCCGGCGACGAGATCATCACAACCAACTTTACCTTTATAGCCACCGTCGAGGTTATAGGGCTCCTGGGGCTCACGCCGGTGCTTGTCGACCCTGACCCCGGCACCTTCAACATCAGCATTGAGGCTGTCAGGAAGGCGATAACATCCCGCACGAAGGCTATCGTTCCTGTCCATCTCTTCGGGCAGTGTGCCGATATGGAACCGTTACTGGCCCTTGCTCAGGAGCAGGGAATCCATATAATAGAGGATGCCGCCCAGGCTACGGGGGCAGAGTACCGGTTCAGTGACGGCACAGTGAAGAAGGCCGGCACCATGGGCATCATCGGATGCACATCGTTCTTTCCTTCAAAGAACCTCGGATGCTACGGTGACGGAGGGGCGATCGTCACCGCTGACGATGATCTGGCAGCGCTGATAAGAAGCATCACCAACCACGGGATGAAGGTCAGGTACTACCATGACACCATAGGCGTCAACTCGAGGCTCGACACCCTCCAGGCAGCGGTGCTGAGGGTCAAGCTGCGCCATCTCGACACCTTCAACGAATCGCGCCGGAGGGCAGCAGATCACTACGACAGGGAGCTGTCCGGACTTGAGGGCATAACCGTGCCCCTCAGGTCAGAGAATTCAACTCATACCTTTCACCAGTATACCCTCAGGGTTGCCGGAGGAAAGAGAGACAGCCTCCGCGAGTGCCTCGAGAACGAAGGCATACCCTCAATGATCTACTATCCGGTACCACTCCATATGCAGAAGGCCTATGCCCATCTCGGATACAGTCCCGGTGACTTCCCCCTGACCTCAATGCTTTCCACCGAGGTGCTGTCGTTGCCCATGCATACGGAACTGGACGATGAACAGCTCGGCTATATTACCGGGTGCATAAGGTCAGAATACAAATAATCAGTAAGATGGAAAAGGAGTTTTTCGCACATGAGACGGCGGTGATAGACGAGGGCTGCGTCATAGGCCGGGGTACCAGGATATGGCACTTCACCCATATTATGAAGGATGCCGTGATAGGCGAACGGTGCAACCTGGGCCAGAACGTGGTCGTCTCACCGGGTGTTATTCTCGGAAATAATGTGAAGGTACAGAACAATGTATCGATATATACCGGAGTTATATGTGAGGACGATGTTTTCCTGGGACCCTCTATGGTATTCACGAACATAACCAACCCGCGCAGCGCCATCATCAGGCGTGACCGGTACGTGACCACCATGGTCAGGCGCGGCGCCTCCATAGGTGCCAACGCAACCATCGTGTGCGGCAATGAGATAGGTGCATATTCCCTCATCGGAGCTGGCGCCGTCATCACCAAAGATGTCATGCCATACGCACTGGTGATGGGCAATCCCGGACGTCAGGCCGGATGGGTCTCCGAATACGGCCACAGGCTTGCCTTCGGCAACGACGGCATTGCCGTCTGCCCGGAAAGCGGTGACAAATACCGTCTGCAGGAAGGGAGGGTAACAAAAATTGTTTAGTATAACAGCCATTCATATCTCTATTGATGGACAACAAACCTAAAAATTTCGGACTCATTGGGGTGGCCGGCTATATTGCCGACAGGCACCTTAAAGCCATAAAGGAGACAGGCAACAGGCTGCTGGCCAGCCTCGACAAGTTCGACTGCGTGGGAAAACTCGACAACTACTTTCCGGAGAGCGACTTCTTCGTTGAGTTTGAACGGTTCGACAGGCATATCGATAAGCTTAAGAGAAGCGGCGTGCAGCTCGATTATGTGAGCATCTGTTCTCCCAATTACCTGCACGACTCTCACATCAGGTTCGCCCTCAGGCACCAGGCCGATGCCATATGCGAAAAACCGGTGGTGCTGAACC
>JAVEXM010000010.1:32230-40262 GCA_034004025.1 Bacteroidales bacterium | reverse complement strand
CTGGATGAGTGGCGACACTGTATGGATCGAGGGGCTGACAAAGGGGGGAGCCATTGACGCCTTCTCCGGTGCTACGCCGCTGGCGTTGGTAAAACTCGACGGTATCGCCCAATTGCCTTCAGCAATGGAGATGTTTGTCGGAACTATTCCCGGGTCTGTGGGCGAGACATCAGTCATAGCCATACTGATAGGTGCCCTGATACTGTTGGTGACCGGCGTGGGCAGCTGGAGAATCATGCTGAGCATGACCCTCGGAGCACTGGGCATGGGACTGCTCCTCAATCTTACGGGAGGTAACGAGTACACCCAGATACCGGCATACTACCACCTGATAATGGGCGGCTTTGCCTTTGGGGCTGTCTTCATGGCCACCGACCCGGTGTCGGCAGCACAGACAAACACCGGGAAGTATATTTACGGTGCCCTGACTGGAATACTGGTTGTGGTTATCAGGGTCTTCAACCCGGCATACCCCGAGGGGACCATGCTGGCGATACTGCTGATGAACGTGATGGCTCCGCTGATCGACTATTATGTGGTGAACGCCAATATCAGGAGAAGGGTAAAACGAGTAAGGACAGCTTAACAAACAGCGAGATGAAAGATTTCAGCAACAAATATATAATGGTCTTCTCAGTGGTGATGATCGTCTCCGTCGCCATCCTCCTCTCCCTGACGGCGCTGCTGCTGCAGCCCAGGCAGGAGAAGAATGTTGAAGTGGAGAAGAAGATCAACATCCTCTCCTCGATCAATGTCAGCTCAACCAAGACAGACGCAGTTGAGCTCTATGACAAATACATCAGGGAGAGTTATGTGATCAACACTGAAGGCGAACACCTGGAGGGCGTTGACGCCTTCACCGTGGGCCTCCGTGCCGAACAGAAGAAGCCGCTGGCAGAGCAGTACCTGCCCGTATTCATCGCAGTGGACGACAGGGGTGACACCCTTCACATACTACCGCTGGAGGGCAAGGGACTTTGGGGTCCGATATGGGGATACGTAGCACTGAAGGAGGATCTCTCAACCATTGACGGGGTCACCTTCGACCACAAGGGTGAGACACCCGGGCTGGGCGCGGAGATCAACACCACCGCTTTCGAGAGTCAGTTCCTGGATAAGAGCCTCTATCGCGACGGTAAGTTTGTGGGTATCAAGGTTGTTAAGGGAGGCGCTGACCCTCAGAGCAGGCACGAGGTCGATGCCATCTCCGGCGGCACCATCACCAGCAAGGGACTGGAGGATATGGTGCTGGACGGACTGATAAAATATGAGAAATACCTCAGCAATAACAGGAAGTAGATATGGAAAACGTTGAAAAAGAGCCGCTCTTCTCGGCAAAGTACAGGAAGCTGCTGACCAATCCGCTGGGGCAGGATAACCCGATCACCGTGCAGGTGCTGGGTATATGCTCGGCGCTGGCGGTCACGGTGAAGATGAATCCCGCTATCGTAATGGCCATCTCGGTCATGGTGGTGATGGCAGTGTCAAACGTTGTGATAGCCTCGCTGAGGAAGATGATACCGGGCCGTATCAGGATCATAGTGCAGCTGGTGGTGATAGCCACCATGGTCATCATCGTAGACCAGTTCCTGAAGGCCTTCGCCTTTGACATCAGCAAACAGCTCTCGGTCTTCGTGGGACTGATAATTACCAACTGTATCATCATGGGCCGCCTCGAGGCCTTCGCCATGGCCAACAAACCGTGGCCCGCCTTCCTCGACGGACTGGGCAATGCATGGGGATACGGATGGATACTTATTGTAGTATCATTTTTTCGTGAGTTCCTCGGAAGCGGAAGCATCATGGGCTTCCCGGTGATGGAGAAAATAGGGGTTTACAAATGGGGATATGAGGACAACGGCATGATGATACTCCCGCCGATGGCCCTCATCACCGTTGGCCTGATCATCTGGGTGCAGCGCAGCCGCAATAAAACACTGGTAGAAGAAAACAAGTAGCATTAAGGGTCATGGAAAACTTAGTAAACATATTCGTCAAGTCGATCTTCATCGACAACATGATCTTTGCCTACTTCCTGGGTATGTGCTCATACCTGGCGGTGTCAAAGACAGTCAAGACCTCAATGGGACTGGGATTAGCGGTCATCTTCGTGCTGGTGATAACGGTGCCTGTGAACTTCCTGCTCGAACAGTATATCCTGAAGAAAGGGGCATTGGTTTGGCTCAGCGAAAGCTTTGCCGATCTCGACCTCAGCTTCCTCTCGTTCATTATGTTTATAGCGGTGATAGCCTCAATAGTGCAGCTGGTGGAGATGATCATCGAGAAATTCAGTCCCGCCCTATATAACTCCCTGGGCATCTTCCTGCCGCTGATAGCGGTCAACTGCGCCATCCTCGGTGCATCACTCTTCATGCAGGAGAGAGAGTACGCCAACATCGGCGAGGCCGCAGTATTCGGTCTCGGATCAGGCGTTGGCTGGCTGCTGGCCATCGTGGCACTGGCTGCCATCAGGGAGAAGATGCGTTATTCAAACGTGCCTGCTCCGCTGAGAGGCCTGGGCATTACGTTCATTCTTACCGGACTGATGGGCATAGCCTTTATGAGCTTCCTCGGAATCACACTGTAATGTAACACCCATGCCAACGGTAGTAAAAACAAATGATCAGCTGAAAAATATAATGGATGTTCCGTCATTCCATTTGGGTCAATTTTTGTCATGACGAAATCTGAAAAGAAATGATATTAGGTTTATCAATAGCAGGCACCGTTCTCATAAGCGTGGCAGTATTCGTGCTGGTAATGATACTGCTGGTGGTGCTGCTTCTCTATGCCAGACAGAAGCTAACCCCGCAGGGCGACGTCAAGCTGCAGATCAACGACCGTGAGATGGTGGTCTCACCAGGCTCTAATCTGCTTGCGACGCTCTCGAATAACGGCATCTTTCTGCCGTCAGCCTGTGGCGGAGGCGGTACCTGCGGCATGTGCAAGTGCCAGATCACCGAGGGCGGCGGATCAATACTGCCTACCGAAACGGGCTTCTTCACCCGCCGTGAACAGCATGAGAACTGGCGACTGGGATGCCAGGTCAAGGTGCGCGAAGATATGACCATCCATGTGCCGGAGGCGATACTTGGCATAAAGAAATGGGAGTGCGAGGTGGTCTCAAACAGGAATGTGGCAACCTTCATAAAGGAGTTTGTCGTCAAGCTGCCTGAAGGTGAGGATCTGGTCTTTAAATCGGGAGAGTACATACAGATAGATATTCCGCGATATGAGGTCGATTTCAGAAGGGACATCGAGGTGGAGGAGGAGTACCGGCCCGACTGGGATAAGTTTGACCTCTGGAGCCTGAAGACGAAGAACAGCGAGGAGACCTTCAGGGCCTACTCCATGGCCAACTACCCGGCTGAGAAGAACCTGATAATACTCAACATAAGGATAGCCACCCCGCCGATGGACAGGAACCGCAAATGGCTGAACGTGCCGCCGGGGATAAGCTCATCGTATATCTTCTCACGCAAGCCTGGAGACAAAGTGACTATCTCCGGACCCTTCGGCGACTTTCATATCAAGAATACCGATGCTGAGATGGTGTATATAGGAGGAGGGGCCGGAATGGCGCCTCTGCGGTCGCACATATTCCACCTGCTCAAGACTGAGAAGTCGTCGAGGAAGATATCATACTGGTACGGAGCAAGATCCAAAAGAGAGGTGTTCTACGAGGATGAGTTCAGGGAGCTTGAAAAGATTTTCCCCAACTTCACCTTCAACCTGGCACTCTCGGAGCCGTTGCCGGAGGATAACTGGACCGGCTACACCGGGTTTATCCACCAGGTGCTGCTTGACAACTACCTGGGCAAGCTGGAGTTGCCGGAAGAGATAGAGTACTACCTCTGCGGACCCCCGATGATGAACTCCGCCGTACTCTATATGCTTGACAACCTGGGCGTGCCGGAGGAGAATATTGCGTTTGATGATTTTGGGGGATGATCCAGTTGGCAGTCGGCAGTCGGCAGTCTACAGTCTACAGTCTACAGTCTACAGTTGGCAGTCTACAGTCTTAAGTTGTCAGTAGGCAGTCTGAAGTCGTAAATCGCAAATTATATAATATGCGTATTTTTCTTGTCTGTGCCGCCATCGTCCTGAGCTTGTTCTCATGTGCTCCGCCGGCTGAATACGCCGCTATAGACGGCATGACTCAGGGCACCACCTACCACATCGTGGTTGAGAAGAGTACCGGGCTCGATGTCATGAAGCTCCGGCAGGAGATCGAGACTCTTTTTTCGGAGGTTGACAACTCCCTTTCCATATACAATGACACTTCTGTCATCTCCCAGATCAACAGCAACCGGAGCGACAGCACCGATTCGCTCTTCCGCGAGGTTTTCCGCCACTCATCACGTGTCTCGGAACAGAGCGGAGGGCTCTTTGACATTACAATCGGACCGCTGGTGAAGTCGTGGGGATTCGGTCCCGATGCCATGAGGCGTTTTGACGAGTCGATGCTTGACTCACTCCTGGCCCTTGTGGGCATGGAGAAGCTTAAGCTCGAGGGGGAACGCATCGTCAAAGCTGATCCTGATATGTTCATCGATGTCAACGCCATTGCCCAGGGCTATACCGTGGACCTGGTGATTGACCTGCTTGAGCGTCAGGGCATCAGGGAGTGTCTTGCCGAGGTGGGGGGTGAGGTGCGCACTGCTGGCGACAAGAGGGGCGCCGGGTGGCATGTGGGCATTGATAAGCCAGCTGACGGCAACTTTCTGCCCGGCGATGACATGACGGCAACGGTGAGGCTCGACAACAGGGCGCTAGCCACCTCGGGCAACTACCGCAAGTTCTACGTTGAAGACGGGATCAAATATTCGCATACAATCGATCCTCGGACCGGATACCCCGTAAGGCATACCCTGCTCAGCGCAACGGTGATCGCCCCCACAGCCGCAGAAGCCGATGCCTGGGCTACCGTCTGCATGGTGGCAGGCCGCGAGGAGGCAGTCGCCATCATTGAGAGATATGACTTTCTTGAAGGTTACCTGATCTTTTCCGATGAAAGCGGGGAGATGAGAAGCTGGATCTCCGACGGGCTGAGAAGACTCATAAAAGAGAAATAATCATTGTGGGCTTCCCTGGGGTACGGATAGTAATTGACCCGCTGAAGGGGCAGTAGTGACACTGCCAGGTGAAGAAGCGAAGCTAATCCTCATTCATGGCGCAGCCGCAGCAGCCGGCACCGTCTATAGGGTTGCATCCCGTGTCGGTGGCCTGAGCACAGGTGATACCCCGCTTGCGCATCTCCTTATTGTGGCCTACATGGGTCTCGGGAAAACGTCCCTTTGGTTTGACGATGATGGTTATCGCCATACCTGCGAGAGCGATCGCCACAAGCACTGCCGACAATATCATAAGTTTAAGAAGCATCAGTTACCAATTATTACGGTGTAAATATAACCTATAATTAAACATCTGCAGGGCCGGTTTGTTCGCAGGGACATCGGTTGCCATGACACTTTCCCTCTGAGGAGTACTCTGTCAGCGATGTCGGCAACTGTCATGATTCTTCCTCCCTGAGGAGCTCCCTGTCAACAATATCTGCAGCTTCCTGCACCTTAGCCAGCTCCTCGGGTGTGTAGCGCCTCAGTTTGATCTTTGCTGCAGCCATGAAGATGGTCATGAACGGGCTGATGATGTTGAAGAAGCAGTATGGAGCGTATGCCCACGTCGATACGCCCAGTACGCTCGACTGCGTTGCTCCGCAGGTGTTCCAGGGCACCAGCACCGAGGTCACAGTGCCGGAGTCCTCCAGCGTGCGGCTCAGCAGCTCGGGCTTGAAGCCCATGTCGCGGAATTTCTTCGCATACATCCGTCCGGGTATCACGATCGAGAGGTACTGGTCAGAGGCGGTGACGTTGAAGAAGAGGCATGTGGCAACTGTGGACCCTACCAGGGTGCCGGCGTTGTGCACAAACTGCATCATGCGCCCGGTGATGGTACGCAGCATACCCGACGCCTCCATCAGTCCTCCGAAGAACATTGCACAGATGATGAGCCAGACCGTATTGAGCATGCCCGCCATCCCCTTGGTCTTCAGCAGCTCGTCGACGGAAAGGTCGCCGGTAACTATAGTCACCGGACCGAACATCGCCTTGGTAACCGAGATATAGGCCTGCTTGACGTACGAACCATCCGTGCCGGCAATCTCCCTGAGGAGGTCGGGCTGAAATATGATGGCGCAGAGAGCACCGAGGAGGGTGCCGGCCAGCAGCGACGGCAGCGGCGGCACCTTCTTCACAATGATGAAAATCAGAAAAGCCGGCACGATGAGCAGTATCGGACTGATATTGAACCTGGCCTTTATGGCCTCCTGCACGGCGGTGGTTGTCGTGGCAGTCTCGCTGTAATCGCCCGAGAAGCCTATGATCAGGAAGATTATCAGAGTGATGATCCATGACGGACCGGTGGTAATCACCATATACCTGATGTGGGTAAAGAGATCAGTGCCCGCAACCGCAGGTGCCAGATTGGTGGTGTCGGAGAGGGGCGACATCTTGTCGCCGAAGTAGGCTCCGGAGATTATCGCACCGGCAACCATCGCCTCACCGAAACCGAGGGTTGTGCCTATACCCAGCAGGGCCACGCCAATAGTGGCTACCGTTGACCAGGAGCTGCCGGTGGAGACGGAGACCAGTGAGCAGATGAAGACGGTGGCAAAGAGGAAGATAACCGGACTGAGTATCTCCAGTCCGTAGTAGATAAGCATGGGTATGACGCCGCTGATCATCCAGGTGCCTGCCAGCGAGCCGATAAGGAAGAGGATAAGCATGGCCGGCATGGCTGTCATGATGGTATGGGTGACTCTCTTGAGAAGGTATTTCCACTTGAATCCCAGTAAGACGGCAATAACCCCTGCCACCGCGGCAGCAAGGATGAGAGCTATCTGGTTGGCACCCGAGAGGGTGTCGTCACGGAAATATTTTACATTGAGGGCAAGCAGGACGATCAGGACTGCCAGGGGCAGGAGCGACTGCAGCATCGAAGGGTTTCTGCTCTGTTTTGCGGACATTGAATAAATCTGATGTTGCGACGTGCAATTTACTATTTTCCGCGCTTTTTCTTGATTTTGACCTTAAAAGTTCTTACTTTGTATCATCCTTTAATTGTCATATGGGTCAGTATCCTGACATATTCAGTATCAATCCCGAGGACAAGATACCGGGGAAGGGGAGGGTTCTCATCTCTGAGCCTTTTCTTACCGACCGCTTTTTCAACCGCACCATTGTATTTCTTACAGAGCACACGGCAGAGGGCACGGTAGGCTTCATCCTCAACCGTGTCATTGACCTGATGGTGAGCAGTGCCGTGGAGGGATTTGACGGGTGGGATGAACACCTCAGCGTCGGAGGCCCTGTGGCCCCTGACACTCTACATTATCTGCACACGCTGGGCACAAAGGTGCCGGGCAGCCTGCCGGTGATCCCTGGCATCTGGTGGGGAGGTGAGCTGGACACTCTGCGTAATCTCATAGCAACTGGCACCGTCAACCGTGACCAGGTTCGCTTCTTTCTTGGTTACTCGGGATGGGAGAAGGGACAGCTGAAGCGAGAGCTGACTGAGAACTCATGGGTCATTGCCAGGGTGCCGCCTGAGGTGATCATGAAAAGCCGCGGCGACGTATGGCGCGATGTGCTGCGCTCACTCAACAATAAATACCGCATCTGGGCCGAGTTTCCCGAATCGCCCGAGATGAACTGATGCCCGCATCCCGGGTGACTCAGGAGTAATAATCACAACTTATCGTCAGGCATTAATTATGTTCACAGCAAGATCGGTGATATGGAGCTGTACTGGAATTGTTGGTGCTGGCCGGACAGTGACAGGGGATGTCAGTGCATTATCTTGAAGACCAGCTCGCGCAGCAGATCGCCGGTATCACTGCCCGCCTCTCCAAAACCCTTGGCCTTGAGATCGTATGACCTTATGAGGCTGATGATGTTCATCGTGGCCCCGACATTATAGATGGCCGCCGCCGCCCTGAAATCCTTTACATACCCCGGATATGTCTTCAGCATCG
>JAVEXM010000010.1:28810-32130 GCA_034004025.1 Bacteroidales bacterium | reverse complement strand
CCAAAACCCTTGGCCTTGAGATCGTATGACCTTATGAGGCTGATGATGTTCATCGTGGCCCCGACATTATAGATGGCCGCCGCCGCCCTGAAATCCTTTACATACCCCGGATATGTCTTCAGCATCGCTACCACATTGCCGTCGCTCTTGTCCTTGAGGGTGTGAAAGATGAGCACCCTGGTGAAGCTGTTGAAAAGCACCGGGAAGATGAGCGGTATGATCTCCTTCTTCGAGTGACCGGCATAATAATTCACCACACGTGCCGCCTTGAGCGGGTCACGGTAGACGATCGCCTTCCAGAGCTCGTTGGGGGAGTAGTCCTTGCTGATGCCTATGCTCTTCTCTATCAGCTCAGTGGTGATGCGGGGATTATCCTTCGGGAGGGAGATTATCAGCTTGTCCAGCTCATTGGCTATCTTGCCGAGATCATTGCCGAGAAACTCGGCCAGGAGTCTCGATGCATCGGAACCGGCCATAATGCCCTTATCGGTAAGGTACCTGTCTATCCATCCGGGTATCTGGTACTCGGGGACCTTCTCTGACTCAAAGTACCACCCTTTTTTGGATAGCGACTTATGCAGGGAGCGTCTCTTGTCGAGGCCGTCATACTTGTATGCCACAACCAGGATGGTCGAGTTCAGGGGATTGTCAACATATACCAGCAGATCATCGATCTTCTTGAGCTTCTGCGCCTCACGTACTATCACAACCTGCTGGTTTGACATCATGGGGAAACGCCTGCAGGTCTCAATGACCTGCGTGACAGACACATCAAGGCCGTAAAGGACCGTCTGGTTAAAATCCTTCTCCGACTCATCAAGCACGTTCTCTTCGATGAAGTCAGTGATGAGGTCAATATAATAAGGTTCCTTCCCGGCAAGGAAATAGACCGGTTTGAAAATCTTGTTTCTGAGGTCCCTGATTATCTCTTTGTAGTCGGCCGCCATCAGAAGCGCAGATGTTTTACGGATATGCCGTTCTCCTCGATCTCCGTCAGTGCCTCTATGCCTATACGCAGGTGCTTCTCGGTGAAGAGGCTCGTCACCTTCTGGTCGCTCTCCCCGGTCTTGATGCCGGTTGATATCATAGGCTGGTCAGAGACAAGCAGAAGCGCACCTGTGGGTATTTCGTTGGCGAAACCAACCGTAAAGATGGTGGCTGTCTCCATGTCTATGGCCATGGCGCGCGTCTTGACAAGGTACTTCTTGAACCTGTCATCGTACTCCCACACCCGCCTGTTGGTTGTATACACCGTGCCGGTGTAGTACTCGAGGTTGTTTCTCACAATGGCGGCAGAGACAGCACTCTGAAGCTTGAAGGCCGGCAGGGCCGGAATCTCCATGGGCAGGTAGTCGTTGGAGGTACCATCGCTGCGGATAGCTGCTATCGGCAGGATGAGGTCGCCAAGCTTGTTCTTCTTCTTCAGCCCTCCGCACTTGCCAAGAAAGAGCACCGCCTTGGGCTGGACGGCGCTGAGGAGATCCATGATCGTGGCTGCGTTGGGACTGCCCATACCGAAGTTGATGATTGTGATGTTGCCGGCAGTGGCACTGGGCCAGTTTTTGTCCTTACCCTCAACCTCCACCTTGTTCCACTTTGCAAACATCTCAACATAGAGAGTGAAGTTGGTGAGAAGTATGAAATCTCCGAAGGAGGAAAGGTCCTTGCCCGTGTACCGGGGCAGCCAGTTGCTGACTATATCTTCTTTCGTTCTCATGATCTCCGGTGCTGTTTGTTTATATTTGCCCTTCTAAGGGTTACCAAAAATACAAATTAAGTTGAAACCGCTGAAACTGCCTCCATGTTCATTGCGCATAAAAGAGGGTCCGGGAGAAAAGGCTATCTATGACCCCCTGCGTAAGAAGTATGTGGCCCTCACACCTGAAGAGTGGGTGAGGCAGCATTTTGTAAATTACCTGGTACAGCATCTCGACTATCCTCCCGGCCTGATAGGCATAGAGGTGGGTTTCAGGCTTCACTCGATGCTCCGCCGGGCCGATATCCTGGTACATGACCGCACCGGCGAACCTGTGATGATAGTTGAATGCAAGGCTCCTGAGGTGAAGATCACCCAGGAGGTATTTGACCAGGTCATAAACTATAACTTCAGCTATGGGGTCAGATACCTGGTTGTTACAAATGGCATTACCCACTTTGCCGGGAAGATAGACACTATGGCACACAGTTTTGATCTGCTCGATCATATTCCTGATTATGAAGCTATTACACGAACAGAGCCATGATTGACGTGACATGCGCCCTGATCCGCAATGATGAAGGACTGGTACTGGCAATGCGGCGCGGAGAGGGCATGAGCAATGCCGGCAAGTGGGAGTTTCCCGGGGGGAAGACCAGGGAGGGGGAGGATCATGAGGATTGCATCATCAGGGAGATTGACGAGGAGCTGGGTATCTGCATAATAATTACCGGCACGATGGAGCCGGTGGAGCACGATTACGGTGACAGGGAGATACGGCTGATTCCTTTCCTGTGCGAGACGCTGGCTTCAAAGCCGGAGTTGCGGGAGCATGACGATTATCGCTGGATGAAGCCCCAGGAGCTGGTCACCCTTGACATGACGGCAGCGGATGTCTTTGTTGCTCAGCAGTATGCGGCACAGCACAGGGCAGATATCCGGCACGAAGCGCGGACGGATGATACAGTTGTTATCGACGAGCCCGGCGATGAGCTGGCACGGATGCTGAGTCGTACCTTCAGCGTGGAGGAGATAACCATGGTTGCAAACGCAGCAACCCGCGACTCCTCGCTGTTGTCGCAGCTGGTGGCGCTCTCCTCAAGCAGGGTGAAGAGGGTGGGGTTCATGGCCTCGTGGGCCCTGTCGAAGGTCTCAGATATGGACCCGGCAAAACTCACTCCCTGGCTCGGTCTCATGATAGATGCACTCCCATCGGTATCCAACGAGAGCGTGCAGCGATCGTTCCTGAGGATTATATACAAGAGCAGTGTGACAGATATCCCGGAGTCGCATCATTCAAAGTTAATAGACTATTGTATGACCATCATGCGCCAGGAGAATACCCCTGTGGCACCGAGGGCATACGGGATGGAGATACTTGCATCTTTCTGTTCTCTCTATCCCGGAATGGTCAATGAGGTCAGCGCTGCGGTGCAGCTGGCCATAGCCGACGCTTCCGGAGGGATGAAGGCGGCGGGGAGGAAGATCATTCACAGATTAGGCAATAGAGGGGCGAGCGTCAATAAATGACCCGGCGGGTCATTTTAGCGAGCAGCCAGTCTGCAGTGTGGGGGGGGCAGTCTTCAGTCGGCAGTCGGCAGTCTTCAGTCTTCAGTCAGCAGTC
>JAVEXM010000010.1:0-28710 GCA_034004025.1 Bacteroidales bacterium | reverse complement strand
GCAGTCTTCAGTCTTCAGTCAGCAGTCCACAGTCGGCAGACATTATTTCATCTTCATCGTCTTCCTGATCCAGGAGGTCATGATCTCCAGCGCCTCCGGGGCAAAGGTCTCTTCGATTTTGATATATTCCTCAGGTGAGCCGGTTTCAGAATGCTGGAAGAGGTGGTTGAGACCGGGCATGGCTACAGTCTTCACCTTGCGGTTACCGCCCTTTTTCACGGCTTTCTTTATTGCCGGCAGGTTCTGCTCATGGTTGACCTGCAGGTCCTTCTCCCCGTTGAGGGCCAGCACCGGGCATTTTACCTGTGACCAGAACGGGGCCGGGTCAGCCTCAATGAAGTATCTCATCCAGGGATTGTTGACAGAGGCCAGTCCCTGCGTGAAGGTTGCCATCTTCTCCCTGCGCTCCTCCGCAGTGAGACCCTTCTTATCCAGTTCACTGCTGTACCACGCCATTGCATCCCTGGCAAACTGGCGCTGGTCGGGTACCTCCACGGCCATCCTGAAAAGGTGGCTGTTGACGGCAACTGTCTCTTCAATCTCAGCTTCGTCCATGCCTGAGGCCGCATAGATGTCACGTGCCTGCTGCAGCATTATCTCCGCTCCGCGAACCCCCGGGCCTGCAAGTGATACAACAAAGGCAATGTTGCTGTTGCGTGACGCCACAATAGGAGCTATCATTCCTCCTTCACTGTGGCCTGCAAGACCGATTTTACCGTGGTCGATCTCCTGGCGCTGCAGCAGGTACGTCACTGCTGCTTCGGCATCATCGGCGAGGGTCATGGTGGTGGCATCGTTCATCCTCCCCTTTGATTTGCCGGTGCCCCTGTCATCATACCTGAGCACGGCGATACCGTTTCGCGTCAGGTAGTCGGCGATGACATGGAACGGCTTGTGGTAGAAGATGCTCTCATCACGGTCCTGTGCTCCCGAGCCTGTGATAAGCACTACGGCAGGGAAGGGCCCTTCGCCCTCCGGCAGTGTCAGTGTGCCTGCCAGGTCGAAGTTTTCGACGGGATTAGGAAAGGTAACTTCCTCCTCTTTATAGGGATAGGGGGGCTCAGGTGTCTGCGGACGCTTGTAATCAACCACCGGGGCAGCCTCATTTTTAAGGTCGAGGTCTATGCTGGTGCCCAGCTGGATCAGTCTGCCGGAAAGAAGGGTATCACCCACAGGCAACCCCCTGTATTCGCCACGTATCATCGGTGCACGGGCTACGAGGGTGTCACCCTCAAACGAAACTCTTCCCATTGGAATGCCCATAGCTCCCTGGTCGGGTGAGTCAAGCGTGCCCTTTATAGTGTCAGCTTCGGTCATCTCAAAGTGAAACACCAGCCGCAGGTCGCCGGCAGGAATACTGAGCGTGCCAACCCAGGTGCCTTCGATATCTTTCAGTGATCTCTGGCTGACCGCTGTGGTGGCAGCAAAAGCAAGTACAAGAAAAACAACAATTGATCTTTTCATCGGGAGCAACTATTTTTTTATTTCAGTGTGGTCTCCAAAAATAGCCATTTTTTACCAGCATTGGCTGGCACGTAGCTGTCGAGTCCCGCTGCAGTGGCAGACATGCTATTCCGGCAGGGTGACTATGAACTCGGTTCCTCCGCCGGAGCGGGTCCTGACAGAAATCTCTCCCCTGTGCAACAGCACGGCGTTCTTCACTATCGAGAGTCCCAGTCCCGTGCCGCCGCTCTTGCGCGATCGGCCGTCATCGATCCTGTAAAACCTCTCGAAGATCCTCGGCTGATGCTCCTGGGGTATGCCGATCCCGTTGTCGGCAAAGGAGATGGAGCGGTAACCAGGATCGGATTCGATACTCCTGACAGTGATGGTGATATTCTCCCCGGCATAGGAGACGGCGTTTTCCATCAGGTTCTGGAAGACGGAGACGATCAGCGACCTGTTGGCGGTGACGACAGTGCCGGCGGGGATGTCAACCTCGACGGTGATGTTCTTCTTATTGATGGCCGTCAGGAGGATGTCATGCACATCTTTCAGCACCTCTGCCAGATCGACCTTCTCAAAGGTAAAGCTACCGCCTGTCTCGTCAAGCTTGTTGAGAGTGACGATGTCAGTTATCAGGTCTGTGAGGCGTGTCGACTGTGCCATTGCCTTCTCAAGAAAATACCTCTTCTTCTCCTCGCTCAGGTCATCGTTGACCATCAGTGTCTCAAGGTATCCCCTTACGGAGGAGATGGGGGTCTTGAGCTCATGGGCTATGTTTGATGTCATCTGCTGCCGCATGGTCTTGCTGTGTTCGGTGCGGGTAATGTCTGTCAGCAGTATCTCGAAGCTGTCGTCGTTGAACAGTATGCACCTCACACCGAAATAGCGGCCGGACTTCTCAATGCGAAGCTCTGTTGACGGCGTGTCGGGCCTCTTCCCGGCATCTCTCTGATTCTCCTCAATGAATGAGCGTATGCCTTCAAACAGGGGATGGTCGAGGAATACTTCAGGCTGGAGCGACTCATCCCCGGTGACAGCATTGAGGAACTCCATGAAATGTCCGTTTGAGAGAGTCAGCTTCCTGTCTGCGGAGAAGAAAGCCACACCCTCGTTCAGAACGTCAAGGTGCCTGAAGAGCTTCTCTTTCTGCAGCTCGAGCTCTGCTGTGTTTCTTGCCAGGTTGTTGTATATCCTGACAATCTCCTTGCCGGTCTCGCCTATCTCGTTCTTCGGGAAAACGACGGTGGGATCATTACCTTCGCCCCGTCTTACCCTGGCGGCGAAGTCGCGCAGCATGGTAATGCTCTTGCTTATCCGGCCCGTCACCAGCAGCAGGAGAGCCCATACAGCAACGAAGATCACGATTATGAAGGTCAGAAAGCTGGTTTCCAGCTTCAGGAATCCCCTTATGTTTATGTTGTACTCCTCGGCCAGCCTGATATAATAGTCGACGTAATATCTTGAGAGGTAGTAGTAGCTCTTGCCTGTCGAATCCGATTTACGGATGACAGTCCCGTAAGGTGCGTTTAGCGACATGGTCACCTCGGGCCTGCCCAGGTGGTTGTCCATGACTGTCCAGTCTTCCACGGAGCTGTCGTACAGCACCCTGCCGTCAACCGCTATCAGGGTTATGCGGAGGTCGGGTATTGGTATGAGGTTGAGGATGGAGTCTATCAGCAGGAAATCACCGGTCTCAGTAAGAGAACGGGCCCTCACATAGTTATCGACGAGCTGGGCCATGTCATTCAGCCGGCTGTCGAGGGCATCGATCCTGATCTTTTTTTCGCGGTGGTACTGAAAGGCGAGGACAGCGACGGTGAAAAGCAGGAAGATGCTGAAATAGTAGAGGAACAGCCGGTGCCGGTAACTTTTGCTTTCTCTCATTCGAATTTGAATTCAGTCACCGAAATAGTAACCGTATCCCGATTTGTTTTTGATCATGCTGCCCTTTTCTCCCATTTTTTTCCTTATGCGGGCAATTGTGACATCCACCGTGCGGTCAGTGACGATGACCTCATCTCCCCACACCTTTGAGAGGATTTCATTCCTTGAAAATATCTTACCGGCATTGCAGATGAACAGGGCAAGAATCTCATACTCCTTCCTGGTAAGCTCCACAGGAGCCCCTTCTGAATGTATCAGCTTGTTGGCCGTATCAACGGTAAAGTCGCCGGCGACAGTCTCCCTGGTCACCTGTTCGGGTGACGACCTGCGCAGGATGGCCTTAACCCTGGCGCTCAGCTCCCTGATGCTGAAAGGTTTGGCCAGATAGTCATCGGCTCCCAGGTTGAACCCTGTGATCCTGTCGTTCTCCGAGTCCCTGGCCGTGAGGAAAATGACGGGAGTTGTGAGTGCCAGCTCCTTCCTGATCTTCTCCGCCAGCCTGAAGCCGGATATAGGACCCATCATAACATCAAGAAGAAAGAGGTCATAGACCGAGAGGTCTTTTCGCAGTGCCTCCTCGGCGGAGATGCATGTGTCAACCTTATAACCTTCGCCGGAGAGGTTGAAAGAGAGGATCTCGAGGATATCCTCCTCATCGTCCACAGCAAGTATTCTTCTCCTATCGTTCGTCATAATGTGATTTTCAGAACATTTTTAAGGTCTCTGCAGAGGCTCATCGCTGGAGGTTTAGAAACAGCTAATTCAAGAGTGTGAATCTCGCCGCCTAAGATCACATTCCGGTTACAAAATTGTTACAAATATATTACAAACCAAACGCCCGGTCAGGATTATCCGGTTAATGCAGGTTTCAAAACCTCATTTATTGTAAATCATTAACTTTACTGCAGATACTGAAGCAGACCACAAAAGATGAAACAGATACTTTTTATTCTTGGATTGGTGCTCGTCACTGTCGGTGCCTCTTCGCAGACCGTGGTGAATCCCAATTACGGGCTCAAGTCGCCGCTTACTGCCGCGATCTCCTCCGTGGAATTCACCGATGTTGCAACTGTGGTGCGACTGTCGGTTATGAGTGACATTGAAAATGCATGGTTCTGCATCGACAGGAACACTTTTCTGGAAAAACCTGACGGCACGAGGGTGAGGCTATCAGGACTGGCAGGGCTGCCCTACTGTCCTGCTACCCATAAATTCAGGCACCCGGGCGAGAAGGTAACGTTTTCGCTTACCTTTCCGGCCACAGGGATGTTGCCCTGGTTTTCGATCGTGGAGGAGTGTTCGGGCGGCTGTCTTTCGTTCCGTGGCATCGTCACCGGTGCGGAGCTCAACAGCAGGCTGAACAGGGCTTATGAGCTGACCGATCAGGGGGAGGATAAGACTGCCTACGGCCTGTTTGAGGAGATTATCAACGAGACCGATTCACTGGACCTCGGAATCGAGGGGTCGGTATATACAGCACTTATTCTCATCGATCACCGGTTGGGCAGAAATGATGCTGCCAGGGCATGGTATGAGAGGATGATCAGATCGGGTGCTCCCGATCTGGGACGATATCTTGAGACCCTGCGAGGGGAAGGTATTAGTTTCAAGTAGGGGAGGGTCCGGAATAGGCACACCTTATGGTGAGGAATTGCTCCGGAGCAATGGTGATTGATGCTGTCCTGTCTGACATGATGCGGCAAGTTAGCGTCCCGTGGAAACAATGAATGATACTGTGCAACCGGACATGATGAACCAAATCCGGATATAATAAGAAGAGCCCCGCAATGGGGCTCTTCGGTTTGTGATCTCAGTCTGCCGGAGCTATGAGGGCAGACTGCTTTTTTCAAAGGTTGGTTAGTTTAAAAATGGAGGTCGACGCCCACGGCGAGAACCCAGGTATCCTTGTTATATGTCTCGGTGAAGGGTACGCTGACGGAGCTCATGCCTGTCATCGGGCGGCTTGTGTTCTTGCTTCCTTCCTCGTAGATTGTATAGATGCCGCCGATGTTCAGGTCGATCATCGGGGTGATATGGAATCCAAGTCCACCGCCGAAGGTGCTGGTGTTAAGGCTGTAGCTGAGCTCATCCTGGTAGTTCAGGTTGACACCAGTCTGGGTGCCGGCATAGGCGACGCTGGCGAATATATTCTTCGTGAATCCGAATTCCAGGCCGAAGGCATACTCCAGGAAGTTCTTGTCAATCATATTGACATCCCTGTCTGCGCTGCCGTCATAATCGATCGGCTTGTCGAAATAGTAGTTGACGCTGCCGGTGAGCATGAACCTGTCCATCGGCCTTACCTCTACTCCCACGGCAAGCATGGCAGGCATGTCGTTGATAGTCTCGGCGCCGTCGGGGAACATGGTAATGGGTGTGCCTGTATCCGTCAGGCCGGTGGTGAAGTCGGAGGTGGTCTGGTTGATAACCCTCAGCTTGGTGGCAAACTCATATTTGATACCTATGTTGACGATGTCAGCGAGTGTCAGGTTGACGCCGAGGATGGGGGTTATGCCGGAGCCTGTCTGAAGCACATCGGCCTGCTGATCCTGCATGAGTGATGATGTGGCAGTGGCAGAGGCTATCTGTGTGTTGAGTGCAGGAGTGGCGCCTGTGATGGTGCCGCTGATCTGGTTGAGTGTCATTACCGGTATGTTTGCAGCCGGGACGCCGATGGCTGCGAGGCCTGCCTCAATGCCTGCCCTCTGTACGGGTGTGAGGTATCCGTTGGTTTCGAGTTGGGCGAGAGTGAAGTCGCCACCACCGCCCGTGATAATGGGAGCAACTGTAGACGGGATGGCCACAATGCTTGATAGCTGTGTTGCCAGGTTGGTGAAGACTGCGCTGGCCGGAAGCCAGGTGCCTCCCATGTTGAGCTCTATAGTCTTGAGCTGGCCCTCGTAGGTGTTGCGTGCCATCACATAGCGTGCTCCTGCGGAGACGGAGAGGATATCATTGATCTTGTAGGAGACGTTGCCCTGGAAACCATAGAAGATTGATGATCCTGTGAAGTCGGTTTCAAGACGGTAGTCCTGGGCCCCCTGTGCGGCGAGAAGAGGAACGAGATCAGAAATGGGCATCTCGATCATTGCCAGCCCTTCGTCATATTTGGCACCGCCACCGCCGCCGACAGGATTGAACCCGATTGAAAATGCCAGTCTGCCGGTGTTGTAGGCAGCATAGATGCTCGGATAGAAGGGTGCACTTACGGTTCCGATGAACTCCCTGTCAGGTGCGCCGTGCAGGTAGGGATAGGTTGTCATTACCGATCTGCCCTGGCCGATTGTCTGGTTGTTGATCCCGAAGTGAAAGCCGGGAGCGAGCCTGGTGAGGCCGGCAGGGTTATAATAGACTGCATCGATGTCGGTTGATGCGTTGCGGCTGAGCAGCCTGATGTACTGGGCACTCTGGTTGGTGTTGGTGACGAGTCCCCCGGCAACGAGTGTCCCGGTTACCAGCAGAGCTGAAAAAACAAAGAGAATCTTTTTCATGAGTTTCGGTTTTAATTACACATTATATAATACTGTGTGCAAATTTTCTGAAGCGGCGTAAAAGTATGAAAAAAAATCAAACAAGGTACTCGCGGTCACGAAATATTGAAAATGCGCGTTTAACGGGTCGGGCTGCAGCGGGATAGGGAATACCTCTCTTATGGCCGTACTGGCTCTCTCCTTGTGGATTCGCGTATGATAAGATCTGTTTTGAGGACTATTGTTTCGGAGGCGATGTTTGCATCTCTCTCCTCTATCTGACGGATCAGCATCCTTGCCGCGGTCTTGCCCATCTCAAACGCCCGGTCGTCAATGGTGGTGAGGGCCGGTTCGATGATCGTTGAGACCGGGTAGTTGCTGAAGCCGGCTACGGCAATGTCATCAGGGATTCTCAGGTTTGCCTTTTTGATAGCCTGTATTGCCCCGATTGCGGTATAGTCGTTGGCGCAGAAGATGCCATCAGGGAGTTCCGGGAGCTTCAGAAGTTTCCTGGCGCCTTTGGCTCCCTCCTCATAGGTGAGGTTTGTGGTGCAATAGACCATTGCCGGGTCGAATACCAGATTATTCCTGAGAAGGGCCGCCTTGTAGCCCTCGAGCCTGGAGGCAAAGATAGATGTTGTCTGGCAGCCGGCTATATGGGCAATCTTCCTGCAGCCCGTATCAATCAGGTGCTGCGTCACCCTGGATGCGGCATCGAAGTCGTCAATTATCACCTTGCTGGCTTCAAGGTCGTTGCTCACCCTGTCATAGAATACAAGCGGCACCCTCAGGCTGTTGAATCTTGAGAAATGGTTGCAGTTCTGGGTCTCGAGGGCAAGACATGCTATTATCCCTGCCACCATGTTTGTCTGAAGGATTGAAGTGATTGCTATCTCTCTTTCAAGTGAGTCTCTCGACTGGTAAATGGTGACATTGTAACCCAGTTTGTAGGCGACCTCTTCCACACCGCTTATTACATATGAGTGGAAAGTAATATCTATCCTGGGTACGATCACCCCGATCATGTTTGTCTTCCTGCGTCTGAGGTTTGACGCCACGGAGTTGGGGAAATATCCGAGCTGTTTGGCGAGCTGCCACACCTCCTTTGTTGTTTCAGCTCCTATGCTTGGGTGGTTGTGCAGCGCCCTGGAGATGGTGGAGACGGAGAGGTTCATCCTCTTCGCCAGATCCTTTATGGTTACTCTTGTGCCGGGCATGGCATAAAGTTACTTCAATTTTAAAATGCAAACGTTTGATCTGCAACCCAAAGATAAATAAAATTTAAGAAACGACATATACATATATATTAAATAGCAGTATGATAATTAAATATGTATGATATCTTACATGGAAGGTTCTGACGCTAAAGAGACTCTCCAAGCTCAAAATGTTAAAAAATCATGTTTTACAACAAATATTTACGCAAACGTTTGCTTTTTGCAGATTAATGTCATAGATTTGATCTGTGAGACAATACCTAATCAGATAAAACATTATATGTCAGTGAATTAACAAATAGCGATAAACAAAACCGCCCCCGGGCTGATTTGAAGTAACTCCCGGGAGCAGGTCTGTGTCAGGATTTGAATCAAACCCTTAACTCTCAAAATTATGAAAAAAAAGCAAGCAAACGTGATCTTCCGGTCAGAATGGCGCCGGAGGAAACCGATTCTGCTGTCAGGGTTGATGATCATGCTCGCGGTACTGATGACTTTCAGCGCTGCCGCATCATCATCACTCACACTGCAGCAGAAAAAGGTCACGGGCAAGGTCACCGACGCAACTACCGGTGAAGCACTGCCGGGTGTGACCATTGTGATCAGGGGTACCACCACGGGAGTGGCCTCTGACCTTGACGGATCTTACAGCATCGATGTGCCGTCAAACAACACCGTACTGCAGTTTACCTCCGTGGGCTATGCCTCGCAGGAGGTGACCGTAGGATCACGGACAGTCATCAATGTGGGAATGCAGAGTGATGTGACAATGATCGAAGAGCTGGTTGTGGTTGGTTACGGCTTCAAGAAGAAGCGGGACCTGACCGGATCAATCTCCTCAATTACAGCCTCCAGCATCGAGGACACACCCGTCAAGGATGTGCTCTCTGCCCTTCAGGGCCGTGCTCCGGGGGTCTTCGTGACCTCCAACTCGGGTGCTCCCGGCGACGGCATCACGGTCAGGGTGAGAGGCTACTCCTCACTCAACTCGGGCAACGACCCCCTGTATGTCATCGATGGTGTGCCGGTGGAATCACGTACCCTCACCACCCTTAACGGCTATGACCTGCACGGACTGAACCCGCTGTCAGACATAAACCCCGGTGACATTGAATCAATAGAAGTGCTTAAGGATGCCGCCTCTACCTCCATCTACGGATCAAGGGCCGCCAACGGCGTTGTCCTCATCACCACAAAGCGCGGTAAGGAGGGAAAGGCAACCGTGAATCTTAATGTCTTCACCGGTATGAGCGAGATCACCCGTCACCTCGGTGTGCTCAATGCACAGCAGTGGCGCCAGATAATCATCGATAGCTACAGAAACCTCGACCGCTACAACAACGCTGCCATACCTTCCGAGCCTCACTGGACGGCAATAGACTCACTGAACCCGATGAATAACGGGGATGTCGACTGGCAGAGCGTGATGTACAAGCAGGCATGGCAGTACCAGGCTGAACTGTCGGTACAGGGAGGCAGCGAGAATGCCAAATATGCATTCAGTACCTCGTATCTGAACCAGGACGGCATTATCCTCGCTTCCAATTACAAAAGGATAACCTCCAGGCTGAATACTGACTTCAAAGTATCGGACAAGGTTACCATTGGCCAGAACATCTCATTCTCCAACGGAAAGAACAACAGGATCAATGCCGGTGGAACGGGCAACCTGAGCCTCGTGCAGTCAATCCTGGTCAGGCCCCCGGTCTATTCCCTGACCTATCCTGACGGCTCTCCCATATATTACTTCAACGGCAAGAGAAACCCCGTCGGGATGGCAGAGGAGTGTACCCACCTGAACACAACCAACAGGCTCATCGGTAACCAGTACCTGGAGTATGACATCATTGAGGGACTGAAGTTCCGGACTAACCTGAGCGTGGACTTCATCTCGATGAAGGAGGATGAATTCTATCCCACAACCGTCGACTACCGCGCAGGATACAACTGGGGTGCCGTAAGGGCCATCACCAATGTTACCTGGGCCAACGAAAACTATCTCACATATGAAGGGACTTTCGGTGAAGGTCACAGTTTCGCCGCTCTTGCGGGCTTCAGTATGCAGGAGTGGAAGAATGAGACCACCGGCCTGAACGGGACCTACTTTGCAAGTGACAACATCCGTACCCTTAACGGCGCAGGTACAATCTCAAATCAGGCCGTGAACACCACCAATGAGCACGCCATGCTCTCATACTTCGGAAGATTAACCTGGAACTACAAGGGTAAATATCTTGCTGAAGCCAACATCAGGGCTGACGGTTCATCAAGGTTCGGTGCTGAAAACCGGTTCGGATATTTCCCCTCAGCTTCGGCTGCGTGGAGGTTCTCCGATGAATCCTTTGCTGACGGCTTCGGATTCCTTACTGACGGTAAGATCAGGCTTAGCATCGGACAGACCGGTAACGAATCCATACCCAACTACATATCAGGGGGCGAGTTTGCCATAGGCACCAACTATCTTACCTACTCAGGTGCCGCGCCCACCGTGATGCCCAACCAGGCACTGAAATGGGAGGTCACCACCCAGTACAACCTTGGCATAGACCTGGCCATGTTCAACAACCGAGTTACCCTGATCGGAGACTTCTACATCAAGAATACATCCGACCTGCTTTTTGCTGTCCCCATACCTGAGACAACAGGTTTCACCTCCCTTACCAGGAACATAGGTGATATCTCCAACAAGGGGATGGAGTTCTCCCTCATCACTCACAACTTCGACGGAGAATTTCAGTGGACGACCAGCTTCAATCTGGGTCTTAACCGCAACACCGTTGTGTCACTTCCACAGGATGTGCTCACAAACGGTTTCATCCAGAACGGCACCTATCATATCCTCAAGGAGGGTGAACCAATAGGGGTATTTTACGGATGGAAGTTCCTCGGCGTCTATTCCCGTGACGAAGACAACGTCAACGATGTTCGCTTCGGATCCACTTCCGGCAAACCTTTCAAGGGCGGCGATCCGATCTGGGATGACCTCAATAATGACAATGTCATCAATGACGATGACAAGCAGATAATCGGCAATGCACAGCCGCTCTTTGCAGGCGGACTCAATAACGATTTCTCATACAAAAACTTTTCACTGAATGTTTTCCTTCAGTTCTGCTACGGGAATGACATCTACAGCCATCTCAACAACATGCGCAACTGGGTCTTCTCTTATAACAACGTCTCTACCGACGCACTCAACAGGTGGAGGGAGCAGGGCGATGTTACCAACTACCCGGCACCTATCCGCAATGACCCGATGAGGAACGAATACCTCAGGGTGTCTGACCGCTGGGTGGAGGACGGATCTTACATGCGCCTGAAGAACCTCACGCTCTCCTATACCATCCCGTCGGATATAACCTCAAGGGTGGGTGTAAGCAGGCTGAGGGCCTATGTCACGGGACAGAATCTCCTGACCTTTACCCACTATACTGCCTATGACCCGGAGGTCAACTCCTACGACGGACTTCAGATAGGTGTTGATGAGGGTGCATACCCGATGAGCCGCACGGTAATCTTCGGTATCAACATGGAATTTTAAAACAGACGGCTATGAAACTAAAGTATATCAAGACAGCAATAATCGCCATCGTACTGCTTCAGGTGACAGCATGTACCGATATCCTTGACAAGGATCCGGTCAGCAGCTTCTCAGCCTCAGGCTTCTACAAGACCACTGCCGACGCCCAGGCCGGTGTGTATGGCATCTATGACGCCGCACAGTCAGTCTTCACCTACAACTTCTGCTACTGGGGCGAAGGCAGGGCTGACAATGTGCAGACTGCACAGACGGGAGAGTCACTGACTCTTCTGTCGAACAACCTTACTGCCACAGCATCATCAGCTGACTGGTCTGCTCTCTACCGCATGATCAGCAGGGCCAATTATGCCATCAGCTACATTCCTGATGTCTATGAGGAAGACAATGCAACCGGCAAACAGCTCATAGGGCAGGCACGTGCACTGCGGGCCCTGGCCTATTTCTACGTGGCAAGGGTATGGGGTGACGCTCCCTTCATTACCGAGCCCTATACCTCAGGTGACCAGGATATCTTTATTTCCAAGACAGGCAAGGAGATAATTCTTGACCAGGTTGAAGATGACCTGAAATATGCTGCTGCCAACTGCGTGGACAAGTTCAACAGCAATAATGACCGCATCATGTTTACCAAGGGCAGTGCCAACGCACTGCTCACACAGGTATACATGTGGAGGCATAAATACCCTGAGGCGGTCGCCAGCTCGGCACTTGTGATGTCTAACCCGCTCTACAGCCTTGTTGCCATCGCAGACTGGGGAAAAATGTTCTCGGCAAGCTATTCCAAGGAGAGCATCTTCGAGGTCGGATATAACGACACCGAAACTAACGGACTTAGGGTGCTCTATGCCATCGGATCATATGCAATCTACACTCCTTCAGTTAAATGGAAGGAATCGATTGAGGATGGCGATCTGAGGGAAGATTTTGTCTACGACATGGTTCCCGCTGACCCGAAGGCAATCTGGAAGTATCTGGGCAGGGGAGAGAGTGATGAGGTATCGACACCGGCAAAACAGAATATCATTCTTACCAGGCTCGCTGATATTATGCTTCTCAGGGCCGAGGCACTGAATAAGATAGGAGGAGAGGCCAATAAAACGGAGGCGCTGACACTGCTGAACACCATCAGAACACGCGCCGGTCTGGTTCCTTTTGATACTGAGGCTGACGCCATTGCCATGTACGGCGACCTTGAATCTGCAATACTGCATGAGAGGTCAGTGGAACTCTGCTTTGAAGGTCACCGCTGGTTTGACCTGGTGAGAACAGGCAAGGCCATTTCAACAATGGGTCCGATCAACGGCCTCAGCAGTGAGGCTAACTTTGAATGGCCTGTGCATCAGAACTCTCTCAACAAGAACCCGAACCTGGCACAGAATCCTTTTTACAATTAGCAATGCTGCCAAGAATAATCAAAGAAATTTACTATGGAAAAGAATAATATAAATTCACGGAAGATGCGACTGCTGAAGATGCTGTTTGTACCGCTCATCGTCTCCGCCATGCTTGCCTCGTGCGAGATACAGCCTGATTACGAATATGAGTACGGCAACCCCGGTGGAAAGCTTAATATGAGTGCCCTGGAGTTTATTCAGAGCACTGACTCACTCTCATTGATGGAGGAGGCAATAGTCGCCACCGGCCTGCAGAGCCTATACTCCGGCTCAACTGTCCGGACATTCATCGTTCCCAGGAACAGCGCCTTCAGGTCATACATGAAGACCAACGGATTTGCAAACATTGCAGCCATACCAGTTGACGCCCTGGAGGCAGTTCTCAAATACCACATCGTCAACGAGAAGGTGATTTTCACAGATCCGGCACTGCTGCAAAGCAACAATCCGATTGCCTATCCTACAGAGAGCGGATCAGTGATGTATCTCTCGCATAATACAAGTTACCAGGGAGTTATCAACCAGGGAACGAAGAAGAGCTGGACGATCATTACATCGAACCTGGAACCGACAAACGGAGTCATTCATGTCACGGGGGATGTCGTTTTCCTTTCGCTCTGATTCGTCGTCCGGCAATAAGGCAGGTTAGTTTTAGGGTTGAAGAACGGACGGGCGATCAACAGTGATTGGTGCTTTGGGATTATTCGCCCGTCTGCTTCTTCAAATGCTCCTGCAGATTGTCCATAATTTTATATCTGACCCGGGATAGCGTTCCGGGTCCTGAACCAATGCGTAGTCAGAATGAGGATTAACAGATACAAACACCTTAAGGTCAATGTCTTTCCGACGAGGGTTGAGATGGGTAATGCTGCCGGGAGAGACGTGGAGGCCTGTATTGCCAGGCTGCTTGAGGATAAGGATGAGGTAAGAATGGTATTTGCCGCAGCTCCATCACAGAATGAGATGCTCGATTATCTTGCTGAATCAGAACTCATTGACTGGAGCAGGGTGACGGCATTTCATATGGATGAATACATTGGTCTCAACGGCGGGGCGGAGCAGCTTTTCTCCATCTATTTGACCCGCAGGCTCTTCGGCAGGGTGAAGATGAAAGATGTTCATCTGATCAATGGCAATGCAGACCCGGAGAAGGAAGCAGAGAGATACTCGGCGCTCATTACTGCAGCACCGCTTGACATCATCTGCCTGGGTATAGGGGAGAACGGCCATATCGCATTCAATGACCCGCCTGTGGCCGATTTCAATGATCCCCTCATTGTCAAGAAGGTGTCACTTGACCGGTCTTGCCGGATGCAGCAGGTCAACGAGGGCTGTTTCGTAACGCTGGATGAGGTGCCGGAGAAGGCACTGACACTGACCATACCTGTCATATCCGGAGCATCGCACCTCTTCTGTGTGGTGCCGGGCATCAGCAAGAGGGATGCTGTATACAATACAATCAATGGTCCTGTCACTCCTTCATGCCCTGCTTCGGTGTTGCAGCGGCATCCTGACTGCAGCTTCTATTTCGACAGGGATTCTTTCGGAGACGAGTATAATTTGTAAGTTTATCGGATGAGCGAAGGAAGAAGGAGATTCATAAAAAACATTTTTGCAGGCACTGCCGGTGTGGCACTGGGGGGATTGTCCGTTAACGCATCACCGGCAGACGCCTTCAGGCGTCTTTTCTTCAACCCCGTGGATGAGGGGAAACCCCTGTTCCCCTTTATGAAGTATGTTCCCCTCTACAGTTTCGGCGACTATATTCCGAAGGACCAGGGTGGCAAATTCATTCAGATGGCCGTTCTCGGCACGGAGGATGACGCGAAGATAGTGGAGGCCATCAGGGGAGGTGCATTGTCAGAGGTGTACGGCGATCCTTTCAACTGGCAGAGATATGAGAGGAGTGAACTCGAAAAGAGTGTCTGGCTGAACAGGTTTTATTACCTTCCATCCTTCGCCAGGATGTTCCATCTCACCGGTGACAGGTCGTACCTCGATGATATGATGCGTATCATCAGGCAGTGGATCACAGATAATCCGCGCCTGCCTGACTCGCACCGCACGACATACAACTGGCGCGATATGCAGGTAGCGTGGCGCTCGATACACCTGTCATGGTGCTGGTATCTTGGCGAGAAGGGCCTGACAGATGAGGAGAAGAGTCTCATCGCCGGGACACTCAGGGAGCATGCCCACATCCTTCTGACCGGTTTCGGGCAGGCCAAACTCAATGAGTTCAACCACCAGTCGCATGGCGGACTCGCGATGCTCTACCTGGGGGTACTCTTCCCTGACCTTGAGGATGCGCCCGAGCTTCGCAGGAAGGCGATGATCATTCTGAATCATCACCTGGCAAATGCCTTTTATGCTGACGGCGGCAACGTGGAGCAGATGTTCGGCTACTATCCCTTCCAGGCACATCTCTTCAGGGATGCGTTCCTGCTCTGCACGGCCAATGGTATTGAACCGCCGGTGAATTCCCTGCCCATGCTTCATAAGATGGCACTCTACCTTGCTGCCGTGGAGAGGCCTGATGGCACAGTACCACAGGTGAATGATTCATATGAGATGCCGGTCAGACCCATTCTGGATACTATCAACGAAATCCTCGGGGCGATGGCAGTTGCTGGAGACCAGGGATCAACCCTTTTCCCGGATACACAGGTGGCAGTTATGAGAGCGGGAGGTGAAGCAGGCTGGTACCTTCTTGCCAACCCTGCCTCGGTGATAGGTGCTCATGCCCATGCCGGCAGACTGGGATTTGAGCTGTGGCATAACGGTTCGCCCCTGCTCACTGAGAGCGGGTGCTGCAACTATGATGACCCTGCACTGGTGTCATGGTACCGCACAACCAGGGCACATAATACGGTTGTGATAGACGGAGTGACGGAGGCTGCCACATCATCATCACAGCTGTGGGTGCCAAGGAGAGAGACCCCTAACAGTATTACGGAGTGGAAACCGGGAAAGGAGATATCCAGCCTCACCATGGTGTCGCCTTCTGAAGAAGCAACAAATTCGTCAGTGCACTGGAGCCGGACAATCACAATCGTAAGAGACCGATTTGCGGTTATCAGTGACTTTTTCGATACGGAAGGCGAACACAGCTATGAGATACTGCTGCACTTTCCACCGTCAGAGGTGACCTCCCGCGAGTCAGGGAAGGTGCTCAGGCTGACAACTGACCAGGTGACCGATATCTATGCCACCGAATCCTCGGGAGAGGGCAGATTTGTCACCGGTGCCGGTTTGGTGAGTATCAGGGGCCGTTCTGAAAAAGCTCCAACGGCATCGTTCAATACAAAGGGGAGAGGGCCAATGAGATCCCATATCCTTATCCTGCCCTCATCAGGGGAACAGAGCGCGGCAAAGGTGAGGTTCAGAACCAGGAGGGGCAGCACCTCTGTCACCGTCAGGGAAAGGAACGGTACCAAAACACGTATCTCCATTACAGGAGAAGGGGTGAGCCTTATATGAAGCATAAAGATCCGGCACCATGAAAACCAGGCCAATGAAGAAAAAAACAGGAATGTCACTCATTGTGACCACCATCGCACTGCTAATGCTTGGAGCTTGCCGTAACGGCGTCCCGCAGGAGCAGCAGGCAGTAAGGACTCCTCTTATGGAGGATAACCAGTTTACCGTCAGGGGATTTCATGTCGATCTCAGGATACAGGTGATGACTGTGGATGCCTTGAAGGCCCTGGCAGATGAGCTGGCCGCCTTCGGTATGAACACACTGGTGATGGAGTGGGAGGCATCATATCCTTATCAGAACAATGCAACCATCTCCAATGAACTGGCATATACCCGCGAAGAGGTGAGATCGTTCGTCGATTACTGCGAGGCTCTGGGTATAGATGTGATTCCCCTGCAGCAGTGTTTCGGGCATGTGGAGTATATACTGCGGCACGACAGGTACAGTGAGCTGAAAGAAGACCGCAAGGAGATCTCACAGCTCTGCCCGCTGAAGGAAGAAACTGACAGTCTGTTGTTTGCCGACCTCTTTGCAGATATGGCCTCGATGCACCGGTCTGATTATATCCATATCGGCGGTGATGAGACCTACCTCCTGGGCCATTGCCCCGCCTGCTCGCTCAAGGCCGCAACAGAGGGTAAGTCGAAGCTTTTCGTCGATTATATGAAGATGATGTGTGACATCGTCATAAGCCTCGGCAAGAGGCCGGTCATGTGGGCTGATATACTCCTCAAGTACCCGGAGGCAGCTACGGAGATGCCTGACGAGACTATCTTCATAGACTGGAACTACGGATGGAAGACCAACTATTTCGGTGACATCGCCGCCCTGCAGAGCCAGGGTCTTGAGTTCTGGGGTTCACCCTCCGTCAGGAGCCACCCTGATAACTCGTATGTCACCTGCTGGGAGAAGCATTTCAACAACCAGCGCGACTTCATTCCATACTCCAGGGAGGCGGGTTATACCGGTATTGTGATGACCTCCTGGTCAACGTCCGGTCTCTACGGTTTCACCTGGGATGTGAACTACGAGGTGACAGACATGGAGCAGGTAAGGAACACCTGGCCCCTGTCGGGTTTCAGGATACTGCTGGCCTCCTACGCCGAGGCACTGAATAGTCTTGAACCTATTGACCCTCATGCGTTTGTCGTCAGGTACGCCCGTGAGCGCTTCGGCCTGACGGAGGCGGAGGGCGAGCTGTTATGGGAGACACTGACAATCCCGCCGGAGCTCATCGTCAACGGCAAACCTGCAACATCGCCATCAATTGCCGTGATGCGGGAGACGGTTGAGGAGGCTGTTGCAAAGATGCAGACCCTGAAGCCACAGAGCAACACGGATGAGTTTGAACATTTCAGGCTTATGCTGGATATAAGACTGCACTATCTTAAGTTCAGGGAGGCAGAGGCGCGTTTCAATGCACCGGGTTTCTCCATTGAGGATAAGGAGAGTGTGGTTGCAGACCTTGAAGGGCTGATGGCCGAAACGAAGGATCTTGACAGGCGCTTTGCCAAACTTAACAGGGGCTTCCTGCATGAAACGGAGATCAGGCAACAGAATGAGATCAGGAACAGGAAGCTGATGCTGCTGCACAGGAGGCTGACAGGTAACAGGACACAGTAGTATGAAGGGCTTGACCAGGTTTCTGTTGCTTCTGGCGCTGGTTTCTGCCTCCTCCTATGTTGTTTCAGCGCAGGATGAGCGGACAATCTATTTCCCGCGCTCCATGGAATATATTGATACCATGCCCCCTGCTGAGAGGGTATGGCTCTTCGTGCTGGCGGGCCAGTCGAACATGGCAGGCAGGGGCCAGGTGGAACCCTCCGATACTGTAATGCATCCGCGTATCTTTACAGTGACGCCCGATAAGAGGTGGGTGGTGGCAAAGGAACCGCTGCAGCTTTATCAGCCGGCGCTGACGGGACTGGGACCGGGGATGGCGTTTGCCAGGGCATTGATAGCAGAGATTGATGAAGATATCTGCATCGGGCTGATACCCTGTGCCGTAGGCGGCAGTTCAACGGCTGACTGGCTTAGCGATTCAGTCTATAACGGTGTGCGGCTGAAGAGCAACCTTGCCGACAAGCTGAAGTGGGCGATGAATTACGGCACCGTGAGGGGAATAATCTGGCATCAGGGCGAATCGGACGCCAACGCAGAAAAGATTCATCACTACAGGGAGAACACGGAGGCCCTCTTTGAGTGTTTCCGAAGTTTGGCAGGCGATCCGGAGCTTCCGATAGTCGCCGGGGAGCTCGGAATATTCCCCGGGATCGAGAAGAAGAGGCTGGAATACCTCCAGATCAACGATATCCTGTCGGCAATCTCACAAGAGGATCCCAATACGGTCCTTGTACGCTCCTTCGGTACGACACCCAAAGCGGACAACGTACACTTTGACGGACCCTCACAGAGAGTCATGGGCAAAAGATATGCACTGGCCTGGCTCTCGCTGGTGCAAAGCAAAAACAAATAAAAGAAGCAGATATGCAGCTTATTGACTGGATCGTCCTGACACTATATTTCATCTTACTTATCTCGATAGGATTCTGGGCCTACATGCGGGTGAAGAACTCGGCCGACTTTTTCACCGCCGGGGGAAAACTGCCATGGTGGCTCTCGGGCGTCTCACACCATGTCTCAGGATACAGCGGTGCAGTATTCGTCGCTTACGCAGGCATTGCCTATACCCACGGATTCACAATCTATATCTGGTGGGCATGCGCCGTGGCAGCAGCAACCTTCCTCGGAGCCCACCTCATCGCCCCCCGTTGGGCGAGGCTCAGGATAGCCACCGGGATACAGTCGCCCACAGAGTACCTGCTGACACGTTATAATCTCAACACCCAGCAGCTTATAGCCTGGTCGGGCGTTATCATAAAGATCTTTGACGTGGGAGCCAAATGGGCTGCGATAGCCATTCTGCTTAACATATTTGCAGGAACATCCTTCCTTACGGGAATACTCCTGGCGGGTTCAGTCTCACTCATCTACAGTACTCTCGGGGGCCTGTGGGCTGATGTGGTGAACGACTTCGCGCAGTTCCTGGTGCAACTGGTGGCAGGAATCACCATGTTCGTGATAGTCCTGGTTAACCTGGGTGACGGAGCGGCAGGCTTCTTCACCGTGTGGGAGAGGCTCCCCGAAGGACACTCTTCGCTCTTCAGCGACCCCTATACATGGCAGTTCCTGGTTGCCATGGTGATCATCGATTTCTTCAGTTACAGCGGCGGCACCTGGCACCTGGCCACCCGATTCATCGCATCATCATCAGGACAGGTGGCCAAAAAGGCAGCCACACTCTCATCCATTCTTTACCTCTTCTGGCCGATAGTGCTATTCTTTCCCATGTTCGCAGCACCGATATTCCTCCCGGGTCTGGAGGATCCTACACAGTCGTACGGGCTGCTGGCCATAAAATTCCTGCCTGCCGGGCTGGTAGGACTGGTGATGGCTTCGCTCTTCACAAACACGCTCTCAATGACCTCCTCTGATGCCAATACGATCTCAGCTGTCATCACGCGCGATATTATGCCCCGCTTCATCAAAGGGTTTGCCGGTTACAGCCGGAAGAAGACATTGCTGATTGCCAGGATATCCACCTTCTCATTCACCGTTCTTACAATACTTATCGCCATCAATGCCGAGAGCTTCGGGGGCGTATTCGGGCTTATTGTCTCATGGTTTGCGGCTCTCCTTGGCCCCATAGCCATACCGATGATCCTGGGCCTGCTGCCCGCCTTCCGCAGGTGCGACAGCAGGGTAGCCATCCTCTCAATCGTTGCGGGTATTGCCGGATTTATTATCGTCAAGCTCATCCCCGGTGCTTCACTTGCCCTGGAGGTGGGTGTACCTCTCTTTACCTCCTTAATATTGTATATTGCAGTCGGATTGCTGAGCAGGAGAAGAGTGCCCGAAAGGGTCGACACCCTGCTGAATTCAATCCGTAATTAACGTGGAGGTTTGATTATGCAGGAGGATGACACAATCATTGCCGGCCGTCTGTACCTGACCGGGGAGTCAGTAAGGCTCACGCTGAAGGGCGGATTGATAACCGCTGTTGAAAAAGGGGGGGCAGACAGCGAGTCGCAGATGATCATCGCACCGGGACTGACCGATCTGCAGGTCAACGGCTATGCAGGACTCGATCTCAACACCGACCCTCTGCTTCCCGAAACCGTGAGGGAAATCTCAGTGAAGCTCTGGAGCGAAGGTGTAACCACCTTTTTCCCAACCATCATCACCAACAGCGGGGAGAATATACACAGGTTTGTCAGTGTTATAGCCGATGCCTGCAGGCGTTTCCCGGAGGCATCAGCGACGGTGGGAGGCATACACCTTGAGGGGCCTTTCATCTCGCCGCAGGATGGTGCAAGGGGAGCGCACCCTTCCGAACACGTGAGACCACCCGACTGGAATCTTTTCCGCGAGTGGCAGGAGGCCTGCGGTGGCATGATCCGTATCATCACCCTCTCTCCTGAATGGCCCCGTGCTGCTGATTTTATAAGCCGTGCAGCAGAGAGCGGTGTAAGAGTTGCCATAGGGCATACCTCAGCCACCCCTGAACAGATCAGGGAGGCCGTGGCGGCAGGGGCAACACTCTCGACACACCTGGGCAACGGCTCACACCAGATGCTGCCCAGGCACAGAAACTATCTCTGGGAACAGCTGGCAGCAGATGAGCTTTATGCTTCCATGATTTCTGACGGGTTTCATCTCCCGGATGCGGTCATGAAAATCTTCCTCAGGATGAAGCCGGGCAAGGTTATACTTGTCAGTGACGCCACCAGTCTTACCGGGATGCCACCGGGAGACTACAGCACACACATAGGAGGAGAGGTGACACTCACCAAAGCAGGGAAGCTCCATGTAAAAGGGAATCCTGATATGCTGGCCGGCTCAGGTAAATCGCTGCTGCACTGCGTTGAGACACTTGCCGCGAAAGGACTGGCCACACTTGCCGAAGCACTGGATATGGCCGGCAGGATACCTCACAGGCTTGCAGGCCTGCCGGGCGACTCTCTGCCGGTCCGCGGCGGAGTGGCTGACCTGATACTGCTGAAGGAGGAGAATGGTGGTTTGAAGGTTGTAAGAACGATAAAGTCAGGTACTGCGGTTTTCAGAACAGAATGACGGTATTGGTCAATGATTTCATTGATCTACAAGTCATTACATTTTAATACAACCACCATGAAGGCAAAGAAAACCAATTCAGCCAGAGCAGAGTCAGAAAGGCTCTACAGCCTCGATGCCCTGAGGGGATTTGACATGTTCTGGATCACCGGCGGACAGAAGCTGGTATGGGCGCTGGCAACCGTTACGGGATGGCCTCTCTTTGAATGGATGAACTCGCAGATGCATCATGTGGAATGGAACGGCTTCGCATTCTATGATATGATCTTTCCTCTCTTCCTCTTTCTTGCCGGGGTCTCCATGCCCTACTCCTTCGCAGCGAGGGAGAAAAGGGGTGACACACGAAGAATGATATACCTCCATGCATTGAAAAGAATGCTCGTTCTGGTTGTGCTGGGAATGCTTGTCAACAGGATACTGGAGCTGAACCCTGACAACCTGCGGTTTGCCAGCGTGCTTGGCAGGATTGGCGTGGCCTGGTTCCTTGCCGCACTAATCGTGCTTAATGCAGCACTCAGGTGGCAGGTGGCCTGGTTCTGGGGCCTTCTGATCATCTATTGCCTGCTTATGCTGCTGATACCGGTCCCGGGCTTTGGCGCCGGCGTGCTGACCCCCGAAGGGAACCTGGCCGGCTATATCGACAGGCTGCTGCTTCCGGGGACAATGTATACGGAGTTCAATGAGCCGGAAGGTATACTGAGCACCATTCCTGCCGTATCCACGGCCCTCCTCGGCGTTTTTGCCGGACACCTGCTCCGTCTTCAAAGAGCAGGTTTTACAGGGACAGGGAAAGCACTGATACTTATCGGGGCAGGCATCGTCAGCCTCCTTGCGGGATTACTTTGGGGTTCCTTCTTTCCGATTAACAAAACCCTCTGGACCAGCTCCTTTGTGCTTTATGCAGGCGGCTGGAGCCTTATGCTTCTGGGACTGTTTTACCTGGTGACCGATGTATGGAAAGTGAGAAAATGGGCCTTCTTCTTTGTCGTCATAGGGATGAACTCCATCACCATCTATGTGCTGCAACACAGGATACTGAGATTTGACATTATCAGGGACTTTTTCCTGAAGGGTATTCATGATCTTTCGCCGGCCGTCATTCAGCCTTTCATAAGTTCACTGGGGTACATTGCCGTGGTATGGCTTTTTCTATGGTTTCTATACCGTCACAGGATATTTCTCAAAGTCTGAAAGGATATGAAAATTCGTATTGTTGAAAGATTCACTGCCGGAGCCCTTCTGGTAGCAATGTTACCATTGTTGAATTCATGCTCCGACAGAGCTGCCCCGGTAAAGCATGAGCCACTGTCAGTGATACCGATTCCTGCAGTAATGGAGCCGGGTGAGGGGGAGTTTGTCCTCAGTGCGGAGACCGGCATTTACATTGATCCATCATTCGAATCTTCGGGTTCGGTTACGGAGATGCTCAACGGATTCCTTGAATCTCATTACGGTGATCTCCGTGTAAGCACACTTCAGGAGCTCAGGGATGGTAACATTATTGCTGTAATGCATGATACCCTGCCTGATTCTCACGAAGCCTATAACCTTGATGTGGCCGGCAAAGCAATTACCATCGTGGCAGGTGATGATGCAGGTCTCTTCTATGCCTTTCAGACATTGATGCAACTGTTTTGGCCTTCGCAGGAGGCAGTAAGGGGAAGAATTGCAATACCCTGTGTTAAGATCAGCGACAGACCCCGGTTCCAATGGCGGGGCATGCACCTCGACGTCTCCAGGCATTTTTTCCCAAAGGAATTCATCTTTAAGATGCTGGATGCCATGGCGATGCATAAGCTCAATACCTTTCACTGGCATCTGACCGATGACCAGGGATGGAGGATCGAGATAAAAAAGTTCCCGGAGCTCACCGCTGTCGGCGGATGGCGCGACGAAACGCTCATCGGACATGGCAGTGAAACGCCATGGGTTTATGACGGCACGAGGTACGGAGGGTACTATACACATGATGATGTCCGCGAAGTGGTGGAGTATGCCCGCAGACTTCATATCAATGTGCTGCCGGAGATAGAGATGCCCGGACACGCTGTGGCGGCGCTGCAGGCCTATCCCGGGCTTTCATGCAGCGGGCAGCCAGTGCCTCCGTTCAACCGGTGGGGAGTGTCAGAAGATGTCTTCTGTGCAGGAAAGGAGGAGACCTTTGAGCTTCTTACAGGCGTGCTCGAAGAGGTTGCCGGGCTCTTTCCCTATGAGTATATCCATATAGGCGGGGATGAATGCCCAAAGGTGAGATGGGAGTCGTGTCCGGACTGCCAGAAGAGGATTGCCGGCAATAACCTTAAGGATGAGCATGAGCTGCAGAGCTACTTCGTAAAACGGATAGAATCTTTCCTAACATCCAGGGGCAAGAAAATCATCGGTTGGGATGAGATCCTGGAAGGCGGTATCGCTGACAATGCCGCCGTGATGTCATGGCGCGGGCATGCAGGAGGAATCCAGGCAGCAAACATGGGCCACGATGTGGTCATGACGCCGCACTCATTCGTCTACCTCGACTACTACCAGTCGGAGTACAATGAGCCGCTCTCTATAGGAGGGATGCTCCCGATGGAAAAGGTATACTCCATCGATATTATGCCCCCCGAGATAGCGGAGGAGAAACGGAAGCATATAATTGGTGCCCAGACCAATCTCTGGACGGAGTATATAGCTGATGAAAAGCACGCTGAATATATGATCTTTCCGCGCCTGGCGGCCCTGGCTGAAGCGCTCTGGACGCCTCTTGAAAGGCTTGACTATGATGATTTTACGCAGCGGATGGCAGCCCATTACGCAAGGTATGATGCCATGAATATCAACTACAGGGTTCCATACCCGACGGGATATGAGGCTGTCAACCTGGTTACGGATGGCAGCGTCACGGTGGAGCTCTCCAACGGCATTCCCGGCACGTCAATATGCTACACCACTGACGGCAGTGAACCTGACGAGAAGTCGAAGCTTTACAAAGAGCCTCTGACCCTTGAACCGGATACTGAGATCATCCTCAAATCGGTTACGGTAATGCCCGGTGGCAGAAAGAGCGCAGTGATGACTGGCGTATTCAGGAAAGTTGAACTGAAGGAGGCTCTTCAGATTGATAGGTCAAAGCTTGGGCAGGGGCTGCGATTCAGCCTGTACAGGGGCGAATTTGACTCTGTGGAGGATCCTGGTGCAAAGGCTGACTCGGCGGGAATCATCAGCACTGTCAGGATTCCGGCAGGAGCCCCTGCCGGGAATTTCGGACTGGTAATGACCGGTTATATCCTGGTACCCGCTGACGGCGTATACGCCTTTTTTACGGGTTCAGACGACGGGGTGCGGGTCTCTGTTGATGGTGAGCTGATTGTTGACGGTGAGGAGCTTCATCACGGCATCACCAATGAAGGAAGGGCAGCACTCAGTAAGGGATTGCATCATTTTACGGTCCGATATTTCCAGAGGCTCTACAGGCAGAGCCTGGGAGTGAGCTGGGAGGGACCGGCAACGGCAAGAGAGTCAGTGCCGCCGGAGGTGCTGTTCCATGAGATGAACTGACAGGTAATTGATATCCAATAATTCTCTCTTCCATTTCCCGGCAGTTCCCTGTATCACTGAACTGTCATACCGGACATGATTTTTACCTTCAGTTAAGTCTCTGAAGAGATTGTTGCCTGATCTCAACATGCAACATTTTTTGCCAATTTGCAGTATAACTGCTGTACATCGTCAAAGGACCAAAGATCACCGCTATGAAGAAATATGCTGCATTACTGGCAGCAATGGCCATGCTGGCCGTTGCATGCTCCAAAGAGGCTGACATCAGGGTTGTGGAGGAGGGGCTGGTTGACCATTATGCCACATCACTGATGGATATACCTGCCGAATGGCTCAGCAAGGCCAGGTCGGATCTTCACATAGCATACGGGCATACCTCCCACGGCAGCCAGCTGACCGACGGAATGAGAGGACTGGCATCACTTTTTGGGGCGGAATATGCATGGAACAACGGCGGCACCGGGGGCGCCCTTGACCTGCACGACTATGCCATGCCGGGCGACCTTGGTAACCCCAGCTTCACCCAGTGGGAGAAGGAGACGCGCAGCTACCTCGACGCCCACGGTGATGTCAATGTCATCATCTGGTCGTGGTGCGGACAGGTCTCTTCAGCCACCGAAGCCGAAATCAACACATACCTCAGCCTTATGACGGGACTGGAGGAGGATTACCCCGGCGTAACCTTCGTCTATATGACAGGTCACCTCGACGGTACAGGCCTCACCGGCAATCTGCACCGGCGAAATGAGCAGATCAGGAGCTACTGCCGCACACACAAGAAGTTCCTGTATGATTTTGCCGATATAGAGTCGTATGACCCTGAGGGTACATTCTACCATGATAAGTGGGCAAACGACGGTTGCTACTACGATAACGACAATAACGGTTCCCTCGAGTCCAACTGGGCTATCCGGTGGCAGGAGTCACACACCGAGGGTGTCGACTGGTACAGTTGCGGCGCTGCCCACACCCAGCCCCTGAATGCCAACATGAAGGCATATGCAGCCTGGCATCTCTGGGCACGAATAGCAGGCTGGGACGGTAAATAGCATAGAAGAAGGGATCATTCCGGACAAATGATGCCCGCCCTCCCTTCTGGCCTCCTGAACATGCATTAACCTGTCCCGGAGATATCCGGGATTTTCCAGTATCTACCTTCACTTTAATGCTGGAAAAGGGGCGCTCACTTCACAGGTGAACGCCCCTAACCTCAAATCAACTAAACAAAACTCTGATTACAGTATGATCTCAACCTTGATGTCATCAAGGAAGATGCGGTTCTTGTTTATTGTAACTACTGTCGGCCGCAGGTCGTAATCATTTCCAAGGAATTTTATCTGCGTTTCTGATGTTGCTCCCGTAATGGTGAAGGTACGGGTGGCTTCAGGTGCGCTCCACATTCCTACACAGTACTCGGTCGCACCCTCTGCCGGATAGACAGGCCAGTTGTCAATGATGAACTGTTCCTGGCTTACCGTTCCCGGGCCTATTACGCTGACCTTAAGGATGTTGTCATCCATGGTGCCGGTTGCGGTCATATAGGGGATGGCTTTGAAGGTGACCTGCACATCCATCGTGCCGTCAATCTTGGAAAGGGCAGGAGATATAAGGTCGCCACCGTAACTGGTCTTGCCCAGCTTGACAAAGCCCTGGCGTGCATAGACCAGCGGGGTGGATCCGCTGCCGTCAACAGTATTGACTGTGCTGGTCCATCCCCTGTCTTTCTGCTCCTGCGTCCAGTTGTCAATCCGGGTCTCACCGGATGTGGTATAAAAGACGGCATTGCCGTATTCCAGCCAGTTGAAGTCCTCCTCCAGCACCACGGTGCCGGGCGACTGTGACAGGGTGACTGTCTCAACAACGGTGGGATAGTTGGTGGCAGTAACCGTCAGGGTCACCTCACGCGGGTCGATGCTGGTGTTCTCCTCTGCCACGAAGGTGATCTTCTGCGTAGTAACTGACTGCTCCAGCAGCCAGGTGTCGTCGCTCAGCGAGTATGTCCAGTCGACGTTTGAAGCAACATCCACAAAGAATTCTCCACCGGCTGCCGGGATGCTCACAGCGTCAGGCAGTATGACATAAGGCATGTTGCCGGCCTGCTCAACGCGGAACAGTACAGGCTGCTCCTCTCCGTCAACCATAAAGGCAAAGTTTGAGGTGCGCAGATCAAATGTCTCATTGGCACTGACAATAATCTTGAAGATGCCGTCATCCTCACCCTTGTCGGGAAAGGCCCTTACCCACTCGGCTGACTCCTTGTTGACTATCTGCCAGGGCCTGTTTGAACGAACCACATAGCTCTCCGTCTTGGCTGCCTTGTTGACTGTCAGTCCTGTCGGGTTACCCTCTATGCTGAAGAAGGGATCCTCCGGTTCAATCTTCTTCTCACATGAGGTGAGGAGGAAGATGGAAAGAAGCAACAGCGGCAGTACAATCAGCAGGCTGTTCTTCATTCTGAATAAAATATCTCTTTTCATTCGTTTATATTTTTTATTTAATTGGTCGAATGGAACTTGCATGAGAACTGATATTATAATCCTGTTGTCAGCTCTGAATTATGCAAGTTTCATCTTTTTGCTTTTTTGCATGTTATTTACCTCCGGAAATTGCCTGTTTGCTCCACCATACAGGTGTCTTCATGTCATTCGGGCCTCCCATCTCTTCAATTGCTGCGGTAGCATTGGCATTGTTGGTTGAGATGGTAACGTTGGGATAACCGAACCTCGTGGGAAGGATGTTGTCATTATATACAGTTCCTTCGCCGATGGTGAGTACCGGGTAACCGGTGCGTCGGTATTCATGATATGCCTCCATTCCTACCCAGAAGAGCGCCAGCCATTTCTGGTTTCCGATGAACTCCTCCTTATTGGTTGCCAGGTCCCATGAACCGAGGGGTGATGCAAGATATGTGTCCACATCATCCGTGGTGATTGTCACGGCCGGGTCTGAGTAGGCACCCTGTTCTGACCATTTGGCCATTGAGGCTCTTACTCCTTTTTCATAATAGTCTTTGGCTGCAGCTGCACCACCTGTGATGTGGTTTTTAAGGGCAGCCTCGGCCAGGATGAACTGTACCTCGGCATAATCCATATAGGTAGCCGGAGCGTCCCTTCTGCAGAAGACCTTGTAGTTGAGCCACGAGGTGCCCCTGTCGACTTCGCTTCTCTCCATCTCGGTGCATCCTGATACAGTTCCTTTCCAGATGTTGTCGGGATTGACCTCAATGATGGGATTCTTCTTCCCGATGACCGGAAGGCGGGGGTCAACATAGACCTGATTGTCGTTGATGTCTGTCTGAACCGTGAGGCCGATAAGCTGTTGTGTGAGCTTTCTGCCACTGGAGGTGAAATCGCTTTCGGTGGTTGTACCGAAGTTGCTTATGTACGGGTCATTGCCCGAGAATTTCACCATGGCGTTGTCAGCATTGGATGTGAATACCGGGTATTTGGCCGGGTTGTTTATAATCTCAGTCATTTTGGCGCCGACATTCATATCACTGCGTCCGCTGACCCTGCAGAGAAGCCTCATATATAGCGAGTTATTGAATTTTCTCCAGGCTTCCATGTCGCCTCCGTACATGCCGTCCATCGCCGGGTTCAGGAAGATG
>JAVEXM010000009.1:26320-40564 GCA_034004025.1 Bacteroidales bacterium | reverse complement strand
CACGCGGGATGGCTGGTTCAGGCTTGCGCCCATTGACCAATATTCCTCACTGCTGCCTCCCGTAGGAGTCTGGTCCGTGTCTCAGTACCAGTGTGGGGGATCACCCTCTCAGGACCCCTAAACATCATCGCCTTGGTAAGCCGTTACCTTACCAACCAGCTAATGTTACGCATGCCCCTCCTGTACCGCCGGAACTTTAAATATTAAAAGATGCCTTTCAATATTACCATGGGATATTAGTCCGAATTTCTCCGGGTTATCCCCCTGTACAGGGCAGGTTACATACGCGTTACTCACCCGTCTGCCGGTCGCCACCAAGGTATTGCTACCTCGTGCTGCCCCTCGACTTGCATGTGTTAAGCCTCCCGCTAGCGTTCATCCTGAGCCAGGATCAAACTCTTCATTGTAATATTTGTACTTTAAATATCTCTCGAAGATCAATCCGGTCTCTTCAAAAACTCAAACAAAATCGCTAGGTTTTTGGCGAGATCTCTCTCGCCTGTGTGCTACTACTTCATCATTAAATCAAAGAACTCCTTCCCTGCTTTTTGAGGCAAGGGACGACAAAGATAATGAACTCTTCTCTCTTCACCAAACTTTTTGAAAATGTTTTTTCCTCCTTTCTCATCACTCCTCTCCGGGAGCAATTACCCGAGTCCGTTCTGTCAAATCTGCCTTTCAGGGAACATGCTTTTCTTCAAAAGCGGGTGCAAAGATATGGATAGTTTATTATAAAACAAATATTGATACTCTTTTTTTGAGTTATTTTCTCCTTTACCGTAAAAAAACAGGAAGAATAGATTCGGATCCGGTGCCTATATTATATATAGGTATAAATTAACCCTCACAAATCTCCGCTTTGGCCGGCCCATTATCCCACCGGAAAGAAATTAATTCTCCGGCCACATATTCAGAAAAAAATCCATGATCACCGTTCCGCAATTTATCCTCATAATCTTCATGACACTCCTTGTCCAAATAAATGCCAGGCCAACAGTCCGCAATTTCTTTGAAAGAATCTGCCGCCAACTCCCCCGGCAAGGCAAATGCCACGTCAACAGTCCGCAATTGCCCTGAAAGCCCTTTCCCCTCCTGGTTGATTGATGCCAAAAGCCCGTTAACAGACCACAACAGAACTTTGTTAAAAAATAAAATGGCTTTGGGGATAAAAAAAATAGGAGGGGTTTAAATATTTACTAATTTTGAAAATGGGTGGTCCCCCTCCTCGCTGACCCCTCCGGGGTCGATAGATTTTGACGAATGTAATATTTGACTAACATCCAATCCGGGGGACCACCTTTTTCTATTTAGGGTATTTTATATAACTGCAATCAGTAAAATTTGTTGCATTTTATTCAACCCAACATCATTTTTTTTGACGGACGGAGGAGGAGAGCTGAGGACATGACAAAAAAATACCCGGCATACTCTTCATATACCGGGTATCTGTGGAGATTAAGGGAGTCGAACCCTTGACCCCCTGCGTGCAAGGCAGGTGCTCTGACCAACTGAGCTAAATCCCCCTTTGTCCGCCGAAGCTTTAGCGAAGGCGGAGTTTAATCGCCATTCTCAGCTTCATTGGAGCCAACCGCCGTCGCCAGGGCTATGGCGGTCACAGTAGTCCCACCCAGAGTTGAACTGGGGACCTCTACATTATCAGTGTAGCGCTCTAACCAACTGAGCTATGGGACTGTAAAGTGCACTATTTAAAGAACACCCCATGATTTTGCATCAATTGGGGTGACAAAAGTAACGCTTCCCTGCAAACAAGCAAAATATTTTCTCAAATATTTTATGCCCACCCGCCTTAATTTTCGCAGCGCTGGCTGCAAAGCCAAAAAGAGCGACAAACGCTGAGGCAGAGAGCAAAAATGAGTCCGGCGTAACAAAATATCGCTAAATTCGCACTTTGAGCGGACCCCATGTCAAACCTGGTACTGATACCAACATACAATGAGGCGGAGAACATCCACGGGCTGGTCCATGCCATCTCCGCGCTCAACGTGCCGTTTGACATCCTCATCATTGACGATAACTCACCCGACGGCACCGGCGCACTTGCGAAAGACCTGATGCGTATATACCCCAACCTGCACCTGCTGGAGAGACCCGAAAAGGCAGGCCTGGGCAGGGCATACATAGCAGGATTCGACTGGGCGCTGCAGAGGGACTATGAGTATATCTGCGAGATGGACGCCGACTTCTCTCATAACCCCGATGATCTTGTCAGGCTCTGGGAGGCATGCGCCCGCAACGGGGCCGACCTGGCCATCGGATCACGCTATATTTCAGGCGTCAATGTTGTCAACTGGCCTATGGGGAGAGTGCTCATGTCATACATAGCCTCCATGTATGTCAGGCTTATCACAGGCATGAAGATCAAGGATACCACCGCCGGCTTCAAATGCTACCGGCGTGAGGTACTGAAGAACATAGACCCCGGTCATATCAGGTCGGTAGGATACGGATTCCAGATCGAGATGAAATTTACGGCATGGCTGCTGGGTTACAACATCGTTGAGATACCAATAATCTTCACTGACCGCAGGGCAGGCACATCAAAGATGTCGGGAGGAATCTTCAGTGAAGCAATGTGGGGGGTGCTGCGCATGAAGATCATCAGCCTCTTCCGCAAGCCGCGCAGGGCAGACGACTGACCGCAATCCGCCCTGACCAAATAATGTTACTATGAATCATATCCTGATCAGAAACGGCTTACTTATCAATGAGGGCGAAAAGACCGGTGCCGACCTGCTCATCAGCGGCGACCGCATAGAGCATATCTGCCCTCCCGGGGATTGCCCCGCCGGCAGCGACACTCAGATCATTGACGCCACCGGTATGTGGCTCCTTCCCGGAGTGATAGACGATCATGTCCATTTCCGTGAGCCCGGACTCACTCACAAGGGAGATATTGCCAGCGAGAGCGCGGCTGCCGCCGCCGGCGGGGTGACATCCTTCATGGAGATGCCCAACACCAGGCCTCCGACAGTGAGCCTCGGGGAGTGGGAGCACAAGAACACCCTTGCCGCAGAGAGATCGGTGGTGAACTACTCCTTCTACCTTGGTGCCACCGACAGCAATATAGGCGAGCTGCTGGCTGCCGACCCCTGCAAGGTCCCGGCAATAAAGCTCTTCCTGGGCGCCTCCACCGGCAATATGCTTGTCAGTGATGAAGAGGCTCTTGACTCCATCTTCAAAATCAGTAATATCCCCATAGCGTGTCACTGTGAGGACGAGCAGATTATCAGGTCCAACAGCGCTGCCTACCATGAAGAGTACGGCGATGAAATAGATCCCTCCTACCATCCGCTGATCCGCAGTCGTGAAGCCTGCCTCGCCTCTTCGTCAGCTGCCGTGGACCGTGCCGTCCGCGCAGGCACCACCCTTCACCTGCTTCATCTCTCCACCGCTGAGGAGACAGCCCTGCTCACTGCCCGGCATGATCCGTCAGGAAAGAAGATTATCGGAGAGGTTTGTGTTCACCATCTCTGGTTCAATGATTCGTCGTACCAGGAAAAGGGCACCCTCATAAAATGGAATCCGGCAATCAAGAGGGAGTCCGACAGGCAGGCGCTGCTGCAGGCTGTACGCGAGGGAAGGATTGACGTCGTTGCCACTGACCATGCGCCCCACACACTGACGGAAAAGATGGCTCCATATTTCTCTTCACCATCCGGTGGTCCCATGATTCAGCACTCCCTCACTGTGATGCTCGAACTGTGCCACCGTGGAGAGCTCACACCTGAGACAGTTGTTGAAAAGATGTGCCACAACCCTGCCATCATCTTCAATGTAGAAGGTAGAGGCTTCCTGAGAAAAGGTTACAAGGCTGACATAGTGCTGGTCAATCCTGATGCACCATGGACTGTCTCCGGTGAAAACATACTCAGCACGTGCGGCTGGTCGCCCCTGGAGGGAACCACCTTCCGCAGCAGGGTAATGACCACCATCGTCAACGGCGTCACAGTCTTTGCTGAAGGCAAACTCACCGGCAGGAGAGCCGCGGAAAAATTAAGCTTCAACAGGTAAAAACAAATTGCATGAGAAAAACCTTTGCATCACTGCTCCTGATAATGCTCCTCATTTCATGCAATGAGCGCGGGAGACAGATAAAGAAGGAGACTGCATCCGAACCCGCAGCTCTGCCACTCTCTGAACTCAACGTCAGTGACTCGCTGCCCCCGGACGCAATCCTGATAGCAGACGACATTGTCACCGAGGTGATAATAAAACCTGACCCTGACGGTGATCCCTGGGAGACCGAGAAGGTTGCCGGCTACCATGGAGCAGATTTTATAAACAGCATCTTCACACGCATTTATGACGGCACCATGACAGTCTATGACTATCATACCGGTGAGGCTCTCAGCGCTGACGACGTGAAGAAGATAGAGCATGAGTTCGGCAATGACCGGTCCGTAATCGGCAAACTCTCATTTACCGAAGACTGGTACTACTTTCCATCCTCAAACAGTTTGCATAAGAGAGCCAAATCAGTTACCTTCGGCTATGAGCTTTACAACAACCTCGGCAAGGTATATGCCTACAGGGCTGCCTTCAGGGCTGACCTCCGCTGACCATCCGCAAATTAAAATACGCCGCCATGCCAAGCTATGACATCATCAGCCTGAATGACTTTATCATCAGGAGACAAAAGGATTTCCCCTATGCCCGCGGTGAGCTCTCCAGCCTGCTTCATCATATAGGCACGGCTGCAAAGATGGTCAACGCGAAGATACGCAAGGCGGGCCTTGTGGAGATCCTCGGGCGCTCGGGAGACGAGAATCCCCAGGGCGAAGAGCAGCAGAAGCTGGACCGCTATGCCGATGATGTGTTCATTGACGCCCTGAAAGCATCCGGCGAGTGTTGTGGTGTCGCCTCAGAGGAAAATGAGAATGAGATAATCTTTACAAATGAGTTGTCACGGCACGGGAAATACGTGGTATGTATGGATCCGCTCGACGGCTCTTCGAACATCGACTATAACGTATCTGTCGGTTCTATCTTCTCTATCTACAGGCGTGTAAGCGAGCGTGAGGCCGAGGCAACCGAAGAGGACTTCCTTCAGGAGGGCACACGGCAGGTAGCTGCCGGGTATGTTATCTACGGCTCCTCAACCATGCTGGTATATACCACAGGCAACGGTGTCAACGGATTCACCCTGGATCCGACAATCGGGGAGTTCTGTCTCTCCCATCCAAATATCAGGACACCCCTTTCAGGCAGAATATATTCAGTCAATGAGGGCAACTACATAAAATTTCCTGACGGGGTAAAGAGATACATAAAGTACTGCCAGGAGAATGACCCCGCATCAGGGCGTCCCTATATCTCCCGTTACATCGGCTCGCTGGTATCAGATGTCCACCGCAACCTGCTTACAGGCGGCATCTTCCTCTATCCTCCATCAATAATATATCCCTCCGGGAAGTTAAGACTGGTCTATGAATGCAATCCTGTCTCATTCATCATCGAGCAGGCAGGCGGGCTGGCAACTGACGGTACGAGGAGGATAATTTCCATCCCTCCCGAAGCACTCCACCAGCGATCTCCATTCTACTGCGGATCCACGGAGATGGTGAAGCAGCTCATCGGATTGTGCTGTTAAGGTTCGGCCCAATGCCCCGGAAGCATCTTTTCCTTTGCGGAGACCGCTCCGTTTGCTAATTTTGTTCCCTGGGAAAAATCAGATGGCAAGCACCCTCTTCAGAGAGATTTACAGGCAGCATCCCTCCTTCGGGAAGCTGGAGCAACTACTTGCCGGTGACAGCAATGAGCCGGTGATGATCCACGGTCTCACCGGTTCATCAAGGGCTGTGGTGATGGCCGGTGCTCTGTCACAGCAGCCCACCACCCACGTGGTGCTTTTTCCGGAGAAGGAGGATGCGGCATACTTCTACAATGACCTCAGCGCACTGCTTGGTGATGACAATATCTTCTTCTTCCCCGGATCATACAAAAGGTCTGTGATGTATGACCAGACCGAGCCGGCCAACATGATACTCAGAACCGAGGTCCTTAACTTCCTCAGTTCGGGAAAGAGGAAATGCATCATTGTCACCTATCCCGAGTCGGTCATGGAAAAGGTCGTCAGCAAGAGCAACCTCAGGAAAAACACCTTCTCCATTAAAAAGGGTGCCCGGCTCTCGACAGAGTTTATCGAGGAGGTACTTCGGGAATATGGCTTCACCAGAACCGAATTCGTCTACGAGCCCGGGCAGTATTCCGTCAGGGGCAGCATCGTTGACCTCTTCTCCTATGCGTCAGACAAGCCCTTCCGTATCGACTTCTTCGGCGAAGAGGTCGACTCGGTCCGGTCGTTCAGTCCCGACGACCAGCTCTCACTCCAGCTCCACGATGAGATACAGGTCATCCCTGACATACGGGAGCTCGCCTTCACCGGGAGCAACGACAGTCTTATCGATTTCATCCCACCGTCATCAATTATCTGGAGTGACAATTTTGACTTCATCATTGAGAAGACCGATGCCATCTGGTCACAGGCACAATCGCGCAGCCACAAGGGGGAGATCAGTGACCGCAGTGACATCATAATCACCGGCCGTCATCTTGAGGAGCTCTGTTCGCGCCACAGGCAGATATTCTTCGGAAGAGGAAGTCCCTCCGGAGAGATAACAACCGTCACGTTTCGCACTGAGCCCCAGCCATCGTTCAACAAGAACTTCGAGCTGTTAACCTCCAGGCTTGTGTCAAACGTGCAGGCCGGTTACCGCAACTTCATCATCTCGGAGAGCGAGATCCAGGAACAGAGGCTGAAGGATATCTTTGCGGAGACAGACCCATTGGCAGAATTTACACCACTGCTCCTCAACCTTCACCAGGGTTTCACCGATCACGACCTCAGAATCGCCGTATACACTGATCATCAGATATTTGACCGCTATCACAAGTTCCGCATCAAGGGGTTCTTCACCCGTCGTGACAGCATGACCATCAGGGAGCTCACCGACCTCAATCCAGGAGATTACGTGGTGCATTCTGACCATGGCATCGGCCGTTTCGGCGGGCTTGAGAAGATAGAGGTCAACGGCCGTGTGCAGGAGGCCATCAAGCTGGTCTTCCGCGACAATGACATACTTTTTGTGGGCATCCATGCACTGCATCGCATCTCAAAGTACAAGGGCAGGGATGACACGCCGCCGCGCATCAACAAGCTGGGCACCGGCGCCTGGCAGAAGATGAAGCAGGCCACCAAAAAGAAAGTCAAGGATATTGCCCGTGACCTCATCAAGCTCTACGCAAAACGAAAGGCCTCCGGCGGCTTTGCCTTCTCCCCCGACTCTTATCTTCAGAGGGAACTGGAGGCCTCATTCATATGGGAGGATACCCCCGACCAGCTTGCCAGCACCGTTGCGGTAAAGGAGGATATGGAGGCGCCGGTGCCCATGGACCGGCTGGTGTGCGGCGACGTGGGGTTTGGCAAGACCGAGGTGGCTGTCAGGGCCGCCTTCAAGGCTGCAACAGACGGGAAGCAGACAGCCCTTCTTGTTCCGACTACAATACTTGCTCTGCAGCATTACAAAACCTTCACCTCACGCTTCGAGAACTTCCCCGTGCGTGTGGATTACATCAGCAGGCACCGTAAGCCCGCAGAGCAGAAGCAGATACTTAAGCAGCTGGCTGACGGCGATATTGACATCATCGTAGGCACTCACAAGCTGACGGGCAAGGATGTCAGGTTCAAGGATCTCGGCCTGCTGATCATTGATGAGGAGCAGCGGTTCGGCGTGGCTGTGAAGGAGAGGCTCAAGAGCCTGAGGGCAGGTGTTGACACCCTGACAATGACCGCCACCCCCATACCCCGTACGCTGCAGTTCTCCCTCATGGGAGCACGCGATCTGTCGATAATAACAACGCCACCGCCGAACAGGATGCCCATCATTACAGAGCTGCACGGCTTCAATGATGATATAATCCGTGAGGGAATCGTCTACGAGGTGAGTCGCAACGGACAGGTATTCTTCATCAACAACAGGATTGAAAACATCATGGAGGTAAAGGCCACCATCAACCGCATCTGTCCGGAGGTGAAGACGGCGGTGGTGCATGGGCGCATGGAGGGAGCAGAGATAGAGAACGTGATGTTCGACTTCATCCGGGGCGACTATGATGTGCTGCTGGCAACCACCATCATCGAGTCGGGACTCGACATCCCCAATGCCAACACAATCTTTATCACTGACGCACACAAGTTCGGGCTCTCAGAGCTGCACCAGCTGCGCGGCAGGGTGGGCCGTTCCAACAAGAAGGCCTTTTGCTACCTCCTCACTCCCCCTCTCTCCGTGCTCACCGGTGAAGCCAGAAGGAGGCTCAAGGCTATTGAGGAGAACTATGAGCTCGGAAGCGGTTTTAACATTGCGCTGCAGGACCTTGACATACGCGGTGCCGGTAACCTGCTCGGAGGAGAGCAGAGCGGCTTCATTGCCGATGTGGGGTACGAGACCTACCAGAAGATACTCGAGGAGGCTGTCCGGGAGCTGAAGGACGAAGAGTTCGGTGATCTCTTCCCGGCTGCGGCTGCAGTGCGTGAACCTGAAAAGGGCAGCCACACCCGGCAGTTTGTTGCTGATGTTACTGTAGAGACAGACCTGGAGATAATGTTCCCTGATGAATATGTCTCTAACATACCTGAGCGCATCAGGCTTTACAAGGAGCTTAACGATATCAGGAACGAGACTGCACTGGCAGCCTTTGAATCCCATCTTACCGACAGGTTCGGACCTCCTCCCCCACCGGCCATGGCCCTGTTGGATATTGTAAGGCTCAAGTGGATCTCATCAGGTATCGGTATTGAGAGAGTCATAATAAAAAACGGCACGCTGATTGCTAACTTTGTGACGGACCGCACCTCACAGTTTTACAGTGATCCTCTCTTCATCTCAGTAATGAACTATGTAAACAGGAAACAGGGCAGCATGACAGTGAAGCAGGGCAACGGCAAGCTCAGCCTCACAGTCAGGAGTGTGACCTCCGTCTCTCAGGCGATAGCACTCTTTGGCAAGATCCTCTCCTGGCACACATCAACCATACAACAGGAGGCAGGCCAGTGAATCTTGTAATCGACATCGGCAATACCGGTACCAAGGCAGCTCTTTTTGACGGCAGAGTACTGGTAAGGAAAGAGCGGCTCGGGTCAGATGAACCCGGGGCTGTAAGCAAGTTTGCCGGCAGCGTGCCTATAAACGGTGCCATCGTCTCAAGCGTAGGCGACGACCCCTCGGCGCTGCTCTCCTTTCTCGGAACAACTATCACCAGGGTCCATCATCTCACATGGCGGTCGCGCTATCCTTTTGCCATCGACTATGACACTCCTGCGACGCTCGGCGTTGACCGTCCTGCTGCTGCAGCGGGTGCGCTGGCCCATTACCCGGGGTCTGACATACTTGTCGTTGATGCCGGCAGTGCCCTGACCATCGACCTTGTCAGCGGAGGGGCATACCGTGGCGGCAGCATCTCTCCAGGCATGGCCATGCGGTTCCGGGCACTGCATGAGTTCACCGGCCGGCTGCCCCTGGTGAAATACCGCGGCAGATTCTCATTCCCGGGCAGGTCAACGGAGGATGCAATAGCCGGCGGCGTCGTCACGGGAATCGTGTATGAAATAAATGAGTATATTCGCACATTCGAAGAAAAGCACCCCAGGCTTGTCACAGTGATCACGGGAGGCGACGGCATGATGATCATGTCACGAAGCGACAGAAAGATGTTTTTTTACCCCGATCTTGTGGCTGAGGGATTGAACTTTTTACTTGATACCAATGTATAGAACCGGAAGATTTGTCCTGATATGCCTTTTTGCGCTCCTGGCCTCCGGAGCGGCAGCCCAGAAGAATGTATATTCTCCCTTTGCGAGGTACGGCATCGGCAACATGGATCAGCAGGGAACATTCAGGAGCCGTGCCATGGGTGGCATCAGCAGCGGCCTGAGGGATAACCTCACGCTCAACTATCTCACCCCGGCATCATACAGCAGCATAGACACCGCATCGTTCCTTTTTGATTTCGGGCTCGATTACGGTGTGATGAAGCTGGCCGAAGGTGATCTGACATACTATTCCCAGGATCTCACCTTCTCACACCTGATGCTGGGATTCCCGATAATAAAGGGACTGGGAGTCGCGGCTGCCATAGTACCATATTCCAACGCCTCATACAACATCGGCGGAGAGACTTCCACAGACGGTGTTGCCGGCGACCTGTACGAACATCACAAGGGTTCCGGCGGCTATCAGAAGGTACTGCTGGGAGCCGGATACTCACCCTTCAGGTATATCTCTGCAGGGATGAACATGTTCCTGATATTCGGCGAGGTCACCCGTCTCAACGACTTCCTGTTCACCTCTGACAACAACTATTTCAATACTAGGAAGCAGGGCAGTATTGCCATGAACGGTATAGGTATCGAGGCCTCGATGCAGGTGATGGTACCGTTGCCGGATAAATGGTATGTGAACGCCGGTTTCAATTTTACTCCCTCCTTCAGCCTCAAGACCAACACCGAGGACATCATCTTCAGGTATTCCAATTACCAGACATCGATTCTCTCCTCTGACACCCTCTTCCAGGCCACAGGAACCGTCACCAGCCGTCTCCCGGCGACATTAAGGGGAGGGATAGCCATAGGAAAAAGCGACAAGTTCACTGCCGGGGCTGACATCGTCTACACGAAATGGACGGAAGCATTTCTTCCCAACACCTACGGAACCTACAGGGATGCCATCTCACTCCATGCAGGAGCTGAATATATCCCTGACAAATATTCAAATTACAGTTTTTTTGATCGGCTGGAATACCGCATAGGATGCCGTTACGGTGAGAGTTATACTCTCATTGAAGGTGACAAGCTCAATGAATACGGCATAACTTTTGGAGCTGGTATACCGATGAGAAGATCGAAATCCAGAATAACTCTCTTCGTGGACCTGTCAGGAAGGGGTGGCACCGATGACAGCATGGTCAGGGAATCAAGGATTACGGTCGGAGCCAGCCTTAACCTGTTTGACTACTGGTTCCTGAAAGCGAAGTATGATTAACAATATAGAAAGAGATGAAAAGAACATTAAGCGCGATCGTTGCTGCAGCACTTCTGGCAGCAATCTCCATTACCTCTCAGGCGCAGAATGGTGTTGAGACCGGTACACCATTCGGCAGGGGTGAAGACAGCGTAATGTGTCTGCGTAACACATCGCTATACTCAACCTATTATGAGAACAAGGATTACAACATGGCCGTCCAGTTCTGGAGACCCGTCTTCAACGACTGCCCCGGATCATCAAAGAATACCTATATCAAGGGTGAGACGATGTACAAGGATTTCTTCCGCAAGTCTGGGGAAAAGGCATATATTGACACTGTGCTGATGATACTTGACCAGCGCACGAAATACTTCAATGAAGAAGAATCAAACAACCTGCGAAAGGCATTTGCACTGTATGAGTTCGGGGGCAATGACCCTGAATACGCCAAAAAGTGTTATGACATCACCAGCGGTGTGATGGCGACATCACCGCAGAGCTTTGACTACACCTATTCAAGCCTTTACATGGCCATCACGGCCAAGTGCTTTGTGCTTGATCTCATCGACGCGCCTGCAGTCATCAAGGCCTATGCCGAGGCTATGAAGGTTGTGGACAGCCAGCTGGCACGCAAGCCGGATGACCGCCGTTACCTCGATGCCAAAAAGAACATAGATGCCGTCTTCAAGTCGAGCGGAGCAGCCTCATGCTCAAGTATCGAGGAGCTCTTTGCTGAGGGGGTTGATACAAATCCCTCCGACACCGCCATGCTGAAGAAGGTACTGTCACTTCTTACCGAGACAGGATGTAAGGATTCCGAGCTCTATTACAAGGCTGCCACCAACCTCTACCGCTGTGAACCCAATGCCGCCTCGGCAGCACAGCTTGCCGAGATGAATGTGGCCCGCAAAAAATACAATGAGGCTGAAAAATATTATACCGAAGCCATAGACCTGGAGACAAACCTGATAGTAAAGTCAGGGCTGCTTACCAAGCTGGCTACTCTCGAACTCACCTCCGACAGCAAGCAGGCCGCACGCGATTTTGCCAAGGCAGCTTACTCTCTTGACCCGACCAATGGCTATGCCCTGTACATAATTGCGGAATCATATGCCGGCGCACGGATAGGTGATACCTTTGAAAACCAGACTGTCTACTGGGTTGTGGTCGATTACCTTATACGGGCAAAGAACACTGACCCGGGACTGAAGGAGCAGGTTGACGAGAGGATAGCCATCTATGCCAGGCTCTTCCCAACCAAGGAAGAGGCATTCTTCAGGAGCCTCGTGGAAGAGGGAGCTGCATACCAGGTGGGCGGCTGGGTAAATGAGTCGACGACCATAAGGTTCAAGAAGGAGTGACCGGCCGTGCCTTCCGGCAAAACATATTCACTTATCGGAGCAGTCCTGGTTGCCGGGACTGCCTTGTTTTCCTCCTGTGAAAAGAGGGAGTTGCCCGTCAAAGAGCTTCAGATCAGGGAGCTGCCGTCACTGTCAGCCAGGGATGTCGAAACAATGTACTCCGACTCCGGCAAGGTGACACTGCTGGTACAGACACCGCATATTCAGCAGTTCTCCAACGACGAACAGCCCTACACTCTCTTTCCGGAAGGATTGACAGTGCTTTTCTACGACAAGAAAACCGAGCCCCAGGCCAGTATCACCGCACAGTATGCACGTTACACCGAAAAGGATGAACTGTGGGAACTGCGTGACAGCGTTGTGGCCGTCAACACCGAAGGCGATATTCTCGAAACCGAGCTTCTCTTCTGGAGTGAACCGGGCGAGAGTGTATGGTCCGACAGATTCGTGAGGATCACCGGTAAGGATCAGATAATCATGGGAACAGGATTTGAATCGGACCCGCGTCTTTCCAGGTGGAAGATCAAGAATGTAAGTGCTACCATATACGTGGAAAATGAGCAAAAAGTCACTCCTGTTGATTGAGATAGTCTGGGCTGTTCTCGGGCTGGTATGCCTCGGCATTGCCATACGTGAGATCAGCCTTAACGGCCTGCGTGGGGCCTGGCTCTGGCTTTTATTGTCAGCGGGAGCCTTTGCCCTTGCAGTAGTGCGTGACTCGCAGCGAAAAAAAATGTAACTTTGGGTGATGAACCCGTTGGTGATCATTTCCTTTGCCATATTGCTGGCCGCTTTCTTCTCGGCCATGGAGCTTGCTTTTGTCTCCTCAAACAAGCTTCGCATAGAGCTTGACCGCAAGCACGGGCAGTTCGGGTCAGGAATAATCTCTGTCTTTGCCCGCCATCCCGGCCAGTACATCTCCACAATGCTCATCGGAGTCAACATTGCCACTGTTGTCTTCAGTATGCTGGCCGCTGACATGATAGAACGCTGGCTGTTGCATGTCATTCCTTCTGAGGTTGTAATATTTCTGATCCAGACGATCATAACGGCAGTCATAATACTTGTGCTGGGAGATTTCCTGCCTAAATCTGTTATCAGACTGAACCCCAATTTCTTTCTAAACCTCTTTGCAATTCCCACCGCCCTCTTCTATTATCTCTTTTACCCCGTCAGCAAATTCACCCTGTGGCTTGCCAACATTCTCATGAGGCTCTTCTTCGGCATCCGTACTGAACGTAATGAGCAGGAGAACAGGATTTTCACCCGCATTGATCTCGATCACTTCGTCAATGACCTGGTAGAGACTGAGGAGGAAAAAGACGAAGAGAGCAGCAGCCTGCGTATCTTCCAGAATGTGCTGGACTTTTCCTCAGTGAAGGCTCGCGAGTGCATGGTACCCCGCACCGAGATCGTCGCCCTGCCCCTGGAGTCGACCACTGAGGAACTTAAGCAGCAATTTATTGAATCAGGCCATTCGAAGATCCTGCTCTACCGCGATAACATCGACAATATGGTGGGTTATTACGAGCTCAAGGATATCCTTCATGAGCCTGCAGACATAGAATCAGCCATGAGAAAACTGGTGGTGGTGCCGGAGACCATGACAGCCAACAAGGTACTCAGGATGCTCTCCGATGCCAAGAAGAGCATTGCACTGGTCGTTGACGAATTCGGAGGCACTTCCGGAGTGGTCACCATTGAGGATGTCCTCGAGGAGATAGTGGGTGACATCGAAGATGAGCATGACACCAGTGACCTGGTGGAAAAAAAGATAAACGAGAAGGAGTATGTCCTCTCAGGCAGGCTTGACATTGACTACCTCAATGAGGAGCTGGACCTGG
>JAVEXM010000009.1:12629-26220 GCA_034004025.1 Bacteroidales bacterium | reverse complement strand
ACCCGCCCGTCGCTGTCCTTCAGCTGAGAGATGATATCGCATATCACATTGCACGGGTTCATCACTGCCCCGCCGTAGATACCGGAGTGCAGATCACGGTTGGGGCCCGTGACCTCTATCTGGATATAAGACAGACCTCTAAGCCCGGAGGTGACTGACGGGGTATCCGGAGAGATTATGGTTGTATCGGAGACGAGTATTACGTCTGAGCGAAGCATCTCTTTATATTCAGAGCAGAAGCCTGCGATGCTCTCTGAACCGGCCTCCTCCTCGCCCTCTATCATGAACTTGACATTACAGGGCAGCGTGCCTGTGGCATTCATCATCTCAAAGGCCTTCAGGTGCATGAAGAGCTGCCCCTTGTCGTCATCGGCACCGCGGGCCCATATCTTGCCGTCACGGATCTCCGGCTCAAAGGGAGGCGATAGCCATTTTTCGAGCGGTTCTGCAGGCATTACGTCATAGTGGCCATACACAAGTATTGTAGGCAGTGAAGGGTCTATGGTCTTCTCACCATACACGATGGGATTACCCGGTGTGGGATAGACCTCCGCACGGTCAGCCCCGTTTCCGATGAGCAGGTCGCGGATATAAACCGCTGCCTTCACCATCTCAGGTTTGTTGGCTTCCGATGCGCTGATTGAAGGGATACGAATGAGCCCGAAAAGCTCTTCAAGAAATCTCTCCCTGTTTGTTTCAATGTAACTTTTAATTACTTCCATGATTATTTGTTTTTGGCGTATTCGTTTGCTGACCATTGCAGTTTGTCATACCACTCTTCCCCAAAAGCCCTTACCAGCGGCTCCTTCAGGAAGGCAAACAATTTTATCCCCTTTTCGGTGCCGGCTACAACACCCGGCCGGCATATAGACCACTCTTCGTAATTCACGGCCCTGAAATCGCGGTACTGTTTCATCCTTACAGGGAAGAGATGACATGAGAGCGGTTTCCTGAAATCTACCGCCCCGGCATTGAATGCCATCTCTATTCCACATCTGAAGATCTCCCCATCCATGACTGTATAGGCACACTCTTCATTATTAATCAGGGGAGTCACATCCTCACCCTCAATATCCTTGATGCTTGTGCCCTGATTCTCTATGGCCCTTATCCCTTCAGACCTCAGGTAGGCTCTGAGTTCAGGCCTGATCCTTTCGAGGGTTGCTGCTTCTTCCGGCGTCAGGGGAGCACCTGTGTCACCGTAGCGGCAACAGCTGCCTTTGCACTCCTTCAGGTCACATGAAAATTCCTTTTCAATAAGTGCAAGTGATACAATGGTGTCGTCAATCTGAAGCATCTCGTTCTACACAAGTGGTTTGCCTGTCATCTCTGCAGGTATGGGCAGGCCCATGAGGGTAAGTATCGTAGGTGCCACGTCGGCGAGGATTCCCTCTTTGACCTTACTGAACCTGTTGCTGACCAGGTAGAGCGGCACAGGGTTGAGTGAGTGGGCAGTGTTGGGTGATCCGTCAGGATTGAGGGCATAGTCGGCATTGCCGTGATCAGCGATGACCAGCACCTCATAACCGTTGGCAACTGCGTCACTGACAACGTCACCGGCACATTCATCAACGGCCCTGATGGCCTTCTGTATCGCCTCATAGACTCCTGAGTGGCCAACCATGTCTCCGTTGGCAAAGTTGAGGCAGATAAAATCAAATTTTTTCTTTGCAATCTCTCCGATAACCGCATCTCTGACCTTATAGGCGCTCATCTCCGGCTGCAGGTCATAGGTGGCCACACGGGGTGAAGGGATTAATATTCTCTCCTCTCCCGGGAACTCCTTCTCCCTGCCTCCGGAGAAGAAGAAGGTCACATGCGCATATTTCTCCGTCTCGGCAATCCTGAGCTGTTTTTTCCCCAGCTCACCGAGTATCTCTCCGAGGGTTCTCTCTACATTGTCCTTGGGGAATATGATGTGAAGGCCCTCGAACTTGTCGTCATACGGGGTCATGGTAAGATAATGGAGCGGGACGGTCTTCATGCCTGCCTCCGGCATATCCTGTTGTGTCAGCACCATCGTCAGCTCCCGTGCCCTGTCGTTCCTGAAGTTGATAAAGACTACCACATCTCCTTCGGCCACCGTTGCCAGAGGCTTGCCGTCATCATCGGTGACGACTATCGGTTTCATGAACTCATCAGTTACGCCTTCGTCATACGACTCCTGCATTGCGTTAAGGATGTCAGTGGTGGGGTTTCCAATCCCGTGCACCAGCATGTCATATGCCTCCCGGATCCTCTCCCATCGCTTGTCGCGGTCCATGGCATAGTACCTGCCCACAAAGGAAGCCACCCTGCCATTGCTCTTCTCCAGGTGTTTCAGGAGGCCGGCCATAAATCCCTTTCCGCTGCGAGGGTCGGTATCGCGACCGTCGCCGAAGCCGTGGATCCACACCTCCTGCAGGCCGTAATCCATTGTCATGTCACACAGAGCGTACAGGTGGGTGTCAAGAGAGTGGACCCCGCCGTCAGACAGAAGGCCCATGAAGTGAACCTTTACCCCCTTATCACGAGCATATGTAAAAGCGTCTGTCAGCGTTTTGTTTGACCGTATCTCTCCTGAGCGGCAGGCCTTGTTGATCTTGACCAGGTCCTGGTACACTATTCTCCCTGCTCCTATGTTCAGATGGCCGACCTCGGAGTTTCCCATCTGTCCTTCAGGCAGACCGACATCCTCGCCTGAGGTGAGAAGGCGCGAGGAGGGATATGTTGTTTTGATCACGTCTATGTTGGGTGTACCCGTTGTGCTGATAACATCGCTTCTTGTTCCGTCTCCTATGCCCCAGCCGTCCAGGATCATCAGCAGTACTCTTTGGTCTTTCATTAAAGGATTGCTTTTTTTAGTTAATCAGGATGTAAAAATAGCCATTTCATCCGGAAGGATGACCGGCTTTCAGATTTAACAGGAGAAGCAACGAATTGTTTTTTACCTGGCCCCGATGATCTCCCTCACCCTGATGCGATATGCCTTGTCCGGGCAGGTTGGCTCATACTCAATGTCGCGCCCCACGAACGCGTGCCACTCCTGCTCCGAGAGGTTGCGAGTCACCTTGTCGCAGAGACCGTCGCTCATGCTTCTCACATGCGCCGGCCGCCGTGTCACATGGCTGCCGGCAGCTGCAAGGAAGGCGTCGCCCTGATCGGTGAAGGTCATAGAGACAATCTCCCTTTCGCTGTCTGAGATAACCACCGGAGGCTGGCTCAGATCGCTTGCGGACCAGAGCCTTATCTCCCCCGATTCATCTGCTGTGGCTATCTGTTGGTCGCGGTGGTTGCATGCTATGCACCTTATGGCACTGAGATGGCCTTCAGCACTCTCTTCCACATTCCTGCCGGAGGTATTCCATATCTGCATCGTTCCTTTACCGTCGCCTGTGGCCAGCATATTGTCCCCGGGCAGGAACTTGTGTGCAGTGATCCTGCTGTCATTGCTTTCGAGAACGAACTTTTGATCCGGTGTGGCCCTCTCCCATAGCAATACCTTTCCTTCCTGTGTCAGTGCAGCCATCATGGAGTGATCTGCCGACATCTCCAGCGCAGCTATCCCTGAAGGATAGCGGCCAATCACACTCTCATGCCGCGATGCCAGATCCCACTCGCTGACGGTACCGTCGCTGAGAGACGACCAAATCCGGTCACTGCCGGCAGAGAAGGCGATGGAGGTGATGCTCCCTCCAGAGCCATTCATGGTATAGCCTATTGAGTCATCAGACAGGGGTATCATGACTATCTCCGAGGTCTCGGTGCCGCAGGCCAGCCATGACGCATCAGAGCTGATTGTCATTACCCTTATGACCCTGTCTCCTGACCATATCATTCTCTGGCCCCATTCAGCCTGGTTGCTCTGCCAGCGCAGCACACGCCCTTTGGTGTCAGCGGTATAGACATAGTGACTGGCAGGATCTTCCGCCATTGCCGTCACAACTGCGTCTTCAGCACCGAAGCGGGAATAGTACCTGTTGCCGTATCTTTTCCCCACATCATACAGTGCCAGGAAGAGATCGGGGTCATCCTCAGCTCCCGAATGCCGGTCGTTAAAGATATAGGCCTGCCTGGCAAGCAATATCTGCAGGTCTTTCTCTCCGGAATAATTCAATGACCTCACTGACAGGGAGGTTGATACAGCAAGCATTTTCCTTCTGCTCTCCTCCACTGCTGCAGCCACTGCCGCCGCCTTTTCCGAGGCCGATTCCCTTGCGGTACGTTCTGCCTCAGCCGCTTTTTCTTCCGCCTTCTCAGCCCTGGTGACAGCGGCGAGAGCGTTCACTCTTTCAAATCCTGCCTGCATGGATGCCGTTTGCAATGTATCCCGGAGCGAGTTCAGACTGTCGCTCAGCAGGTCGCTGAAGGCCAGGGCCTCGTCTTTCATCTGCACTGCAACCGACCTCTGTTTCTCGGCTTTGTTGCGGAGTGAATATACAGTGCCCAGGGCTATGAGGGTGGTCAGGGCCAACAACCCGAGTATCCCTGCTATCAGCCGCGTCCGCTTTATCCTCTCGGTCCCTGTCTTCCTGTTGTATTCTTCCCTGACCGCATACTCCTCCTCGGAGTTTCTCAGAAAGAGCATGGTTCTTTCGAAGGCAGGGTCAATCTTCTCAGCCCAGGCCAGTGTAGGGTTGTTCTCCTCTCTCCATCTGACAGCCAGGAGAAGATCGGGGGCGGTCCATAGTTTGCCGGTGCCCTCCTGGTAATGTTCGGCCGCCCTGGCAAGCTGCAGGTACAGTTTGCGGGAGGCTGCCTCATCATCCATCCACTTGCGGAGCATGCTCCACAACCGTATTATGCTTTCGTGTGTCAGGTCGAGAACACTGTCAGTGGTCAGGGGCACCTCCTTGGAGGGTGTAATAAAGGAGTATTCCGGACTCCTGAATACCTCAGCCACCTGTATTATCTCCTCTATTGTGCAGCCTGTCTGCCTGGAGATGGAGATGATGCGTTCAGGCTTGCGCAGCTCCCTGCCGTCATCTGTTCTTGCGGTTATGGTTCGGAAGATACGCGATGCCACGTATCTGTGTCGCTCATCGAGCGATTCGAGAGCCTGGCCGGCATGCTGAGAGATGGCTCCCTTCAGCTGACCCACAGCTTCATAGTCGGCAATACTTACAGGCCGGCTCATGTCACCGCTTCTGCTCCACTGGTTCCAGAGTCGCATGAGCAGATGCTGCAGCACCGGCAACTGCCCGGGCCTCTCGGCCAGGTCAGAGAGTATCACCTTCACAAGTGAACGGTCAATAGAGGCTCCGGAGACCCTGATGGGATCTTCAATTACGGAGCTGAGGGCGTCGAGCGATATCTGAGGGAGAAGATAACTGCTGTTGTTCATCAGGTTGGTCAGGCTGTGGAAGCGTGCACATTCCGAAACATACTCCGACCTGATTGTCAAGATGATATAGAGCCCCTCATCACTCCTGTGGGCAGCGCTCACCAGCAGATCGATGAGGTCGGTGGTATCATCTTCAGGATACTCCTTCCCGGATGGAGAGTTGTATCTGAAGAGCTCCTCGAACTGGTCGATGACGATCACTATCTGTTGCCGCAGGTTTTTCCTTATTTTATTGACCACGTCGGTCAGTCCTTCCGACCTGTTGTGCAGTGATGCGGCAACGGCTGAGACTGACAGCTGCGTGAACCCTGCCCCGGCAGAGAGGGCTGACAACTCTGCTGCCAGGCGGTCAACCGGATTGTGGTCAGGTCTGAAGACAAGATATGACCATGCCTTTTTAGCTTCGGCATTCTCCTTCAGGAGAGCAGGGATAACCCCTGACAGCACCAGTGACGACTTACCGCTGCCCGATGCTCCTATCACGGCAACAAACCCGGTCTCTTTCAGCCTGGAAGTAACCTTGAGAGTGCTCTCCATGCGTCCGAAGAACAGATGCCCTTCATCAGGTCTGAAGGCCCTCAGGCCGGGAAACGGATTTGGCCGTATAATGATATTCATGTCAGCCATATATACCTACTTTTTCAGACAGTTGTATTTCCCTGAGTGTTCATATACTCTACAAAGATATCAGTGTATTCGGAATAGTGAAAAACAAAGGCGGTTATATCACTCACGCGGAGAGAATACAACCCGCTTTTCCCTTCATGTGAAGGCACTATCCATGATATCTGCCCGGGTGTCGACTCAGCATCGAAAGTCCCGGAGTATCTCACCGCCGTGGCAAGCATTATCATTCTCTCTTCGGTTATCTTGCTGAAGCATAGGCTCAGGAACCGTGTCTTCTCATATATCATAGCCATTTCCGGGACCGTTCCGTTGATGACAGCTTCGATTCTGCTTCTGGCATGTTTGGGGAGTCTCGTCTCCGCATCGCTGTACCAGTCACGGTTTATGGTCCGTATTGCCCTGGCGCTCTCCTCCTGGAGGATCTGGTTGTTGCTGAACAGATATGATACTGCCAGCTCCCTGTCAATACCGGTTCCCTCTGCGGCCACCTTGTGAAGTGCACAGGCCTTTGACCAGACGCCGGTGATATTCTGCTCCGAGGAGAGTATTGATGAGACAAGCGGGCGGACTACAGCCGCCCTCAGTGGATAATAGAGTGAGATCTCATTCTCCCTTCTCCTGTCTGTATGATTGCCCAGCAGAGCCTGCAGCGGCTTTTCAGGAGTGCCTGTGGCAGCTGCCCTGACTGCATCTGCCGCTGTCTCTGCCCCTCCGGCACTCCCGTCACCTGCATGTCGACTGATCATGGCGGCGGCCTCCTTACCCGTCAGCAGAGCCACAAGAGCATGCACGAAGGCAATATTCATGTGTTTCTCATGTCTCAGTGCCTCCGCAAGGACAAAGTATTTTTTCCTTACAGCCTCCTGCTGCAGTGTTATGATTCTTGCAACTGCATGAACCGACTCGCTGATGATCTCTTCGATCTTCTGCTTTTGCTGTGCCGGAGGTGCATATCCCTGTTCCCCCAGATACAATGATGCTTTCAGCCGCACCGCGATATTCCCTCCGGCAATCAGGTTAATCATATAAGGTGCAACCTCAGAGAGAGGCATCATGCTGAGCAGTCTGATGATCATCAGGCTTTCCCTTTCGCTGTTGGAGGGTTTCAGTGCCTGTCCGATGATACCGCCATAGACCTCTGGTCCGAAGAGTCTCAGAACATGAAATGCCTCCCTCTCCGTATCAGTGGAGGAGAGGGCCTGCAACACCTCCTCGCGCAATTCGGGGAAGCCAAATCTCCCGGCTGCAATGAGTCCGGCACGTCTTATCTCAGGATCTGTCTCACTCAATAGTTTTATTATCTCAGAAACGGCCGGCTTCCTGGGGTTTAGCATAATGCCCCTGGCGATCATGGTCCTGGAGGAGATGCCGGGAAGCCTCAGCATATCGGCATTTCTGGCAGGGTCTGAGTAGTATTTTTCAATGTTTCTTATGATAGCTTCTGCATTGTGTTTGACCTTCTCTCCGAACCTGTCACCGGAGGTAATGGCCTTCAGGGCAGGCAGCAACCCGGGATCAAGGGTTTTGACTGCGGTTCTTACAGCTTCGGAAGCATAGGTGTCATCTGCCCTGTTAACAAGGTAGTCAACTCTTCCGCATAGGATGTCAATATGGTGACTGGCAAAGAGCAGTATGCTTCTGAAGCCGTCTTGCCGGGGTGTGGCGGCAGCGTCACCTTCAGGCCGCGACGTTGCAACAGGGCCAGCCGCTGCCTGCCGCGTAACGAAGGCGTCGCTCCCGTCGTGGGCACCGTCCGCCGGTCCTCTCCTAAGTCCTTCCATCAATGCATTCCTGAATCCGGTTGCAAGGATGATGTCAAGAATTATCAGAATAAGCGACAGCACCGGAAGCATAAGCACAAGACCGGACAGGTCACTGTCAGTAAGCATCTGCCAGAGGAGCATAATTGCAAACAGTACCACTGTTGTTGCCAGGGTCTTCCATTGCAGGCTGTCGGTATTCTTCCTCTCTCCCTTTTCTGCTGTATGAAGGTGAAGCAGCGCACCCATCGATGGCAGGGAGACAGAGATCAGGAAAGACATGAAGATGAGGGCGGCAAGAGAGATGAAAAGAGCTGCAAGCAGGTTCAGTGACTCCTCTCCGCTCAGGTCATAGGATATATATATGATGGCGGCAGGCACTGAAAGCAAAAGCAGCATCACCGGTGCGGCAAGCAATCTGCCCTGCAGCCTCAGCTTTCTCAGCAGGGGAATCACGGATCGGTCGCTCGCCATCACTCCCAGTCCAGCAGCTGCTCCGACCAGGGCAGCGGAATAAAGGAGGGGGGTCTCCCTGAACATTGGCAGGCCGGTAATCACAGTCAGCAGGCTGGCTGCCGTGATCACTGTCAGTGTCATGTCAGTCCAGAATATCCAACTATAACCTTGCCCGTAAGGTTTTGACATATCCCGGAATAGTTACAGACTCACTCATACAATATACAAATAAATTTATAAACCTAGAGGTAGCCTCCCCTCTCTCTTACAAGAGCTGCAACCTTAACCGTGATATCCTCAATAGTGTCATTCACCCCGTCAATTACCAGGTCTGCCTTTTCGTACCAGCACTCCCTGCTCTCAAGCAACTGTGTCACCCTTGCATCCAGTTCATCTCCTATTGTGCCGGACAAAAGCGGGCGTACGTTATTTGATCTCCTGAGTCTCTCCGTTATCTCCTTCACCGGCAGCCTGAGCCAGACCGTCACGCCTGTTGAAGACATCACCTCCATGTTTTCCTCTGAGCAGGCTGTGCCTCCTCCGCAGGCGACCACCGTCCTTGACCTTTCTGACACGGCACGCAGGGCCGCGCTCTCTGCCTCTCTGAAATACCTCTCCCCCTTGCGTGCAAAGATCCCTGACACTGACTCTCCCTCACTCTCCTCTACCAGCCTGTCGGTATCGGCAAAGGTCCAACGGAGAGATGATGCTATCCTCTTGCCGGCAGTGCTCTTGCCGCTTCCCATGAATCCGATAAGGTAGATATTCAAGGTATGCTATAGATCGAGTTTCATCTGTGCGGGGTCGTCGGGAAGAGCACCGTGTGTATCAGAAGGGTCTTGCTCTTCCTCCTCCTCCGGATCTGCCGGCAGGGGTGCTGCTTCGCTCTTCACCACAGGCTCAAGCTCACGGATGTCAGTGACACTGTAGTTAGAGAGTCTCTTGCCCTTGGCCCGGTAGCTTTTCACGCCTATGAACTCAGCCACTTCGATGATCTCATGCTTCCTTCCTTCATTCTTTCCTCCGAAGCTGATCTCAAGACGGGGATACTCAACCTCCGTTAGACTGATGAGCTTCGATCCCTCACTTTCATCAATGAAGCACTGCAGCCTCTCTGACTCTTCAAAGACAAACCGCTTGACATAGTAGTATCCCTGCTCCTGATCCCAGTATACGGCAGAGAATATCTTTGAAGCCCTGTATTTTTCAAGCAGCAGGATATGATCCTCAAAATGGAGTGACAGGTCAGGCACTGCGGTGCGGAAGAAACCTCCCTTGGTGATGATGAGCAGCAGGTCTTCCGACACGAACTCCCCGAGGAACCGTCCCCTTCCGTCAGCATTGAGTCTCATCACTGACTCATCGAGCCACAGTTTGCGTCCTCCCAGGGTGGAGAGTCCTTTCTCCTTCAGCGTTATCTTGTGTACCGGGTTCCTGGTCAGGATGTTACCCATCGACCCGCGACCCTTGATGGCCAGCTCGCCGAAATCAAAATCGAAGGTGAGCTTCTTGAGCCTGGCGCGGGGCTTGTGATGCACCCTGATCACCTCGGCCTCGCCATTGGGATTGGCACTCAGGTAAAGTATGCGGGTACCGTTGGTGCCACGGCCGAGAGTGTACTCCTTGTCGCGTGTAAGGCCCGTCAGCGAACATCGCTTCACGTAGTATGGACCGTCACGACCATCCTGATACACCACATTGTAGATTGTGCGCGTGTCATTTCGCAGGAAAACCTGCACGTGAACGACATCCTTGCCCACAAACTGTTTCTCCGTCACCCTGGTGATGAGGTATGTTCCATCCTTCCTTATCACGATTACGTCATCGATGTCTGAGCAGTCACACACATATTCATCTTTCTTCAGGCCTGTCCCGATGAATCCCTCCTGCCGGTTGACGTAGAGCTTGGCGTTTGCAGCCACCACCTTGGTGGCCTCAATGGTCTCAAAGCTTCTTATCTCTGTACGGCGTTCAATCTTCTTACCGTATTTCTTCTTAATCTGACGGTAATAATTGATTGCATAAGGAATTATGTTGGCCAGGTGGCTCGACACCTCTTCAAGTCCCTCTTCAATGCCCTTTATATGTTCGTCAGCACGCGAGGAGTCATATTTTGAGATCCGTTTGATCTTTATCTCTGTCAGCCTGATTAGGTCATCACGGGTTATCTCACGGCGGAAGAGCTTTTTATAGGGCTTCAGCCCCCTGTCAATGGCCTCGATGACTGCCTCCCAGGTCTCACACTCCTCGATGTCGCGGTAGATCCTCTTTTCGATGAAGATCTTTTCAAGAGAAGAGAAGTGCCACTCTTCCTCCAGCTCTGCCTTACGTATCTCCAGCTCACGGGTGAGCAGCCGCACCGTCCTGTCTGCTGAGTGCCTCAGGATATCGCTCACACCCAGGAAGGCAGGCTTGTTCTCGTCGGTGATGACGCAGGCATTGGGTGAGATGGAGAGCTCACAGTCAGTGAAGGCATAGAGTGCATCAATGGTCTTATCGGGGGAGACGCCTGCCTGAAGCTGTATCACTATCTCCACTCCGCCAGCCGTATTGTCGTCTATCTTCTTGATCTTGATCTTTCCGCGGTCATTGGCCTTTACGATTGACTCAATGAGTGAAGATGTCGTCTTGCCGAACGGCACCTCGGTGATCACCAGTCCCCTCCTGTCTGCCTTCTCTATCCTGGCTCTTACCTTTACTGCGCCTCCCCGGGCGCCGTCGTTGTACCTCGATACGTCTATCATCCCCCCTGTCGGGAAGTCCGGATAGAGCACGAAGGGTTTACCCTGCAGGTAGCTTATTGAAGCGTCGGCAAGCTCATTGAAGTTATGAGGGAGGATCTTTGACGCGAGGCCCACGGCGATGCCTTCAACCCCCATGGCGAGTAGCAGCGGAAACTTTACCGGTAGTGTCACCGGCTCCCTGTTGCGTCCGTCGTATGAGCTCATCCACTCGGTGGTCTTGGCATTGAAAGCCACCTCCAGGGCCAGTTTCGACAGTCTTGCCTCTATGTAACGCGGTGCGGCGGCACCGTCGCCGGTGAGAATGTTTCCCCAGTTACCCTGTGCTTCCACAAGCAGATCCTTCTGTCCGAGCTGCACCAGGGCATCACCTATGGAGGCATCGCCGTGGGGGTGGAACTGCATGGTGTGACCAATGATGTTGGCCACCTTGTTGAAGCGTCCGTCGTCCATCCTCTTCATCGAGTAGAGGATACGGCGCTGCACCGGCTTGAGCCCGTCATCTATATGAGGTACGGCACGCTCGAGTATGACATACGATGCATAATCAAGAAACCAGTCCTGATACATGCCCGACAGTGCGGTAACTGTATGCAGTGCTTCAGGAATATTGCCGTTTATCGGGTTTTCCGTCCCCTCCTCGTCACTGTCGGGTATCAGTTCAAATGAATCACTCTCTTTCATTGCTTGCAACAACCTCCTCTCATGCCTGGGCAGCTTCGGGTATCTCCTCCTCTACTCTCAGGTTGTCAATAATAAAATCCTGCCGCTCCGGGGTGTTCTTCCCCATGAAGAACTCGAGAAACTGTGTATATGGATCAGACTTCTTCATGATGACCGGCTCAAGCCGCATATCCTTGCCTATAAAATGCACGAACTCATCAGGGGATATCTCTCCGAGACCCTTGAAGCGGGTGATCTCAGGCTCAGGCCCGAGAGCCCTGATGGCCTGTTGCCTCTCTTCATCACTGTAGCAGTAGCGGGTCTCCTTTTTGTTTCTGACCCTGAACAGAGGCGTCTGAAGGATATAGACATGCCCTTTGCGGACCAGGTCGGGGAAGAACTGAAGGAAGAATGTCAGCAGCAGCAGCCTTATATGCATACCGTCCACATCGGCATCGGTAGCGATGACAACATTGTTATATCGGAGGTCCTCCAGCGACTCTTCAATGTTGAGCGCTGCCTGCAGCAGGTTAAACTCCTCGTTCTCATATACAATCTTTTTGGTCAGTCCGTAGCTGTTGAGTGGCTTGCCCCTGAGGCTGAAGACCGCCTGTGTCTCAACGTTGCGCGACTTGGTTATGGAGCCGCTGGCTGAATCGCCCTCTGTGATAAAGAGGGTGGAATCGAGCCTTCTCTCATCATTGGTGTTGTAATGTATGCGGCAGTCACGCAGCTTGCGGTTATGAAGACTAACCTTCTTTGCCCTCTCGCGGGCCAGCTTCTGTATCGAGCTGATAGCCTTACGCTCCTTCTCTGACTCCTGGATCTTCTTCAGCATGATGCGGGCCGTCTCCCCGTTCTTGTGAAGGTAATCGTCGAGATGCTTGCGTATGAAATCAACGATGAAGTTACGCACCGAGGGGCCGCCGGGACCCATATCCTTTGACCCCAGCTTGGTCTTTGTCTGTGACTCAAAGATGGGCTCCTCAATCTTCACCGATATAGCCGCAATAATTGACGACCGGATATCGGATGCATCAAAGTCTTTCTTATAGAACTCCTTGACAGTCCTGGTCAGTGCCTCACGGAACGCTATGAGATGAGTGCCTCCCTGGGATGTATGCTGTCCGTTGACGAAGCTGTAATAGTCTTCACCGTACTGCATGCCGTGCGTCAGTGCCACCTCTATGTCATCGCCCTTGAGATGTATTATGGGATAGAGGCCCTCGCGGTTCATGTTATCATTGAGAAGGTCCACCAGCCCGTTGCGTGAGACTATCTTATTGCCGTTGAAGTTGATGACCATACCTGCATTGAGGTAGGAGTAGTTCTTCAACATGCTCTCAACGTATTCAGAGATGTAGTGGTAGTTACCGAACATCGCCTCGTCGGGGACGAAGATCACCTCAGTGCCGTTGTCTTCCTTTGAAGGCATCAGAGCTTCATCCCTTACCGTCTCTCCGGCCCCGAATTCTATCTCCTTAAGCTGACCGTCACGATACGAGCGCAGTATGAATGACGATGAGAGGGCGTTGACAGCCTTGATGCCGACGCCGTTAAGCCCTACTGATTTCTTGAAGGCCTTGGAGTCATACTTGGCACCCGTGTTCATCCGCGATGATACGTCGAGCACCTTACCCAGGGGTATGCCGCGGCCGTAGTCGCGAACCCTGACCTCCCTCCCGCTGATGGTGACATCAATCTTGCGGCCGAAACCCATCATATACTCATCCACCGCGTTATCCATCACCTCCTTCAGCATGACGTATATTCCGTCATCAAGAGACGAGCCGTCACCCAGCTTGCCGATGTACATACCGGGACGCAGCCTGATATGCTCCTTCCACTCAAGGGTTCTGATGTTCTCTTCAGAATAGTTTCCGTCCATCATCCCGAATTTTGGGGCAAATATAAAGAATTACCCGAGGCGAATACTTCCGATTTATCAACAACGCCGGTGAATTATGCTCAGCAGGCAGTACCAGTCGGCAATACCAGTCAGCAGTCAGCAGTCGGCAGTC
>JAVEXM010000009.1:4666-12529 GCA_034004025.1 Bacteroidales bacterium | reverse complement strand
GCAGTCGGCAGTCGGCAGTTTGAGGCTCCGACGCAACAGGCGGAGACTCAATCCCGACCACGAAGTGAGTCGGGACGGCAGTTGGCAGTAGTGGCAGGCAGTGGTGGGGCGAGTTGGACGCGGTTCACGCCTCGCTGCGGAGCTCGTCCATGGCAGTAACCATCAGTGCCTGTACCCGTGCAGCAAGCTCCTCAGGGTTACCAGTCCCGAACTGACCCGGGAAGATGGGATCGAGGACCCTGATCCTTACCACCCTTCTGTTTCTGAAAATGATACCTCCCTTCTTGGGCATGATTTCTCCGGTGCCGTCAATAAGCACGGGCAGCAGGGGCTTGTCAGTCTTGATGGCAATCTGAAAGGCTCCTGTCTTGAATTTGCCTATCGCGCCGTTGAGTGACCTTGTCCCCTCGGGAAAGATGACGATTGAGATACCCTCTTTGAGCGACTTTACGCATTCCTCCATCATCTTTATGACACTGCTCTTGTTGCCTCTCACAAGCTCAATATACTTAACCATCCGCATCTCCCACCCGACAAGGGGCACCCGGAAGATCTCCTTCTTGGAGACCCACCTGAGGCGATGGCGCAGCATGTTGAAAAAGACGATATCAAGCAGGGACTGGTGGTTGGGGACGATGACATAGGCCTGATCCTGGTCTATCTTTTCACGACCCTCCGCTATAACCTTCCAGAAGGGGCTCATCTTCGTGAGCACGATACCCTGGATCACCATCCAGCGGTTGTTCATCAGACGCCGATCATCGAAGAGCAGTGAGATGAGCCAGAGAAACAGCGCGACGGGGAAGGCAAGCGTGATAAAAACGATGCTTGACAACCAGACCCATACAGACTTTATGACATTCATTGTCTTATGCTTTTATTTATTTTTATTGCTATCCATGCAAGAGCGCTGCCTGCGGCGATGCCCAGGATGGCTCCCCCGATGATATCACCGGGATAGTGCACGCCAAGGTATATCCTTGAATAGGATATCACTGCTGCCCATATGAAAAGAGACCATGAAAGCCAGTTCTTCTTAATCAGCGGCGAGGTAAAGGCGGCTACACCGAAGCTGTTGGCTGCATGGCCCGAGACAAACCCGTACATACCTGCACAGTAACCGTTGACCGTATGCACCATTCCCTCGAGGGCCGGCTCATGACAGGGTCTCGGACGACCGACCATGTTTTTCAGCAGGGTTGAACCCTGATCGTCAATAAGAACAAGCACCGGCACCAGCATGAGGGGGATCCAGGCACGTCTGCCGTACTTGCGGAAAATCATCCAGATGATTGCCAGGTAGAGCGGTATCCATACCGTCCTCAGGCTCACTATCCACATCACCGTATCAAAAAACGGCGAGTGGTGCGAGTTGAGAAAGAGGAATATGGTACGGTCCAGTTCTTCCATGGTCAGCTGTTCAGTGCCCTCCAGAGCAGGTCCTTGAGTGTTGTTATGCCCGTTCCGTTGACCGACGATATGAAAACAACGGGCAGGTCGCCGGGCAGTGAGGGCCTCATTCCCTCGGTAAGCTCCTCATCCAGGAGGTCGCATTTCGATATGGCCATCACGCGGCGTTTGTCAAGGAGTTCAGGGTTATATTTCCTGAGTTCTTCCAGGAGGATATTATACTCCCCTTCGACATCATCGGTGTCGGCGGGGATCATGAAAAGGAGCACGGCATTGCGTTCAATATGCCTGAGAAACCTGTGGCCCAGTCCCTTGCCTTCAGCAGCACCTTCAATGATGCCGGGGATGTCTGCCATAACAAACGATTTGTCATCACGGTAGCTTACGATGCCGAGATTGGGTGTGAGGGTTGTAAAGGGATAGCTGTCTATCTTCGGCCTGGCAGCACTGACGACGGAGAGGAGCGTTGACTTGCCGGCATTGGGGAAGCCTACCAGTCCCACGTCAGCCAGCACCTTCAGCTCGAGGATGAACCATCCCTCCTCGTAAGGTTCTCCCGGTTGCGCAAAGCGGGGTGTCTGGAAGGTGGCCGACTTGAAGTGAGTATTTCCCAGTCCTCCCCGGCCGCCCTTTACGAGTATTTTTTGTTCGCCGTCATGAGTGATCTCGAACAGGATCTCGTTGGTCTCCCCGTTCCTGGCTACGGTACCGAGTGGGACCTCAATGAAGGCATCTTCTCCGGCAGCGCCGCTCTTCTGGTTTTTTGACCCCGCACCTCCGTGACCTGCGAAGGTGTGCTTTTTGAACTTAAGATGAAGCAGCGTCCAGAGCTGCGAGTTACCCCTGAGGATGACATCCCCGCCGCGGCCGCCGTCGCCACCGTCGGGACCACCCTTGGGATTTAGTTTTTCGCGCCTGAGATGTGCCGAGCCTGCACCGCCCTTGCCCGAGCGTCCGAAGATCTTTACATAGTCAACAAAGTTGGTATCACCCATCGGTCACATAACCCTTTCAATGTGGGTGCAGAGCCTTGCGAAGATATCATCAATCGATCCCACACCGTCGACGATGCTCACCACGCCCGCCTTATGCCCGAACTCCAGCACTGGTTCTGTCTTGGAGCGGTAAACGGCAATGCGGTTGTTGATGATGGATTCGTCAGCATCGTCGGCCCGGCCTGATACCAGGGCCCGCTTCTTCATGCGATCCATAAGTTCGGCATCATTGACCTCAAGCACCAGCATAAGGTCTATCTTCATTTCACGCTCCTGAAGCATCGTCTGCAACTCTTCCGCCTGAGCCACCGTGCGCGGGAAGCCGTCAAAGATAAAACCTGCCTTACCGGTGGTGGTGTCTATCCTGTGAGCTATCATCTCTATCACCACCTCATCAGGCACCAGCTCGCCGGAAGCCATGATGGCTTCCATCTTCTGCCCCAGCTCAGTGCCGGCAGTGATCTCTGCCCTGAGCATGTCACCGGTGGAAAGATGAAGGAGATTATACTTCTCAGCGAGGGTCACCGACTGCGTTCCCTTCCCTGATCCGGGAGGGCCGAACATAAGAACATTTATCATTACGGAGTTATTTTGTTAGTTTGTATATCGCCCTCAGGTTACGGCCGTAACCGTCATAGTCGAGGCCGTATCCGACAACAAAGCTATTGGGTATCTCAAATCCGATATAGTCTATCGGTATGTCTCTGGTATATGCTTCAGGCTTGAAGAGCAGGGTACATATCTTTATGTCGGCTGCCTTTCTCAACCTAAGCTCGCCAATCACTCTCTCGAGAGTGCTGCCGGTGTCAACTATATCCTCAAGCACAACCACCGTCTTCCCTGAGATATCCTCATTCCACCCTATCAGCTCCTTGATCTTGCCTGTGCTGGAGGTGCCGTCGTATGATGCCAGCTTAATGAAGGAGATATGTGCATTGAGCGTAATCTGCCTGATTATGTCGGCCGCAAAAAGGAACACGCCGTTCAGGATACCGAAAAAGAGAACATCCTGACCTTTCAGGTCTTCATTGATCTTTTCCGCCAGGGCCGTTACCCGGCTCTGGATTTCATCTTCTGTCAGGTAGACAGAAAACTCCCTGTCAAGTAATGTTATCTCATTCATGGTTCAGGTTGTTGATGCCGCAAAATTATAAATTTAAAGCTTATTTTTACCCCGGCAAAGGTTTAACAACAAAAAAGAGCATATGGATCCGGCAGTTAGCATAATCATGGGCAGTGTCTCCGACCTGAAGGTCATGGAGAAGGCTGCAGAGTTTCTCGACAGCCTGGAGATACCTTTTGAGATCAACGCCCTCTCGGCGCACCGCACGCCTGACGAGGTTGAGAGGTTTGCGCGGGGAGCCGCGGACAGGGGAATAAAGGTCATCATCGCCGGTGCAGGCATGGCGGCCCATCTCCCGGGAGTGATAGCAGCGATGACTCCGGTGCCGGTCATCGGGGTACCGGTCAAAGCCTCGCTTGACGGCATGGATGCCCTGCTGGCCATCGTGCAGATGCCTCCGGGCATTCCTGTTGCCACCGTTGCCATTGACGGAGCACTGAATGCCGGCATCCTGGCCGCACAGATGATCGCCACCGGCGATCCGGCCGTCATGGAGAAGCTGGTAGCCTACAAGGAGAGCCTGAAACAGAAGATCGTGAAGGCCAATGAGGAGCTGGGGGGAGTGAGGTACAGGTACCGGACGAATGGATAACAAGTCCTCAGTCGGCAGTCGGCAGTACCAGTCGGCAGTCAGCAGTACCAGTCGGCAGTCGGCAGTACCAGTCGGCAGTCGGCAGTACCAGTCGGCAGTCGGCAGTACCAGTCGGTAGTCAGCAGTACCAGTCGGCAGTCAGCAGTACCAGTCGGCAGTCCTCAGTTTGAGGCTCCGATACAGAAGCAGGAGTCTCAATCTCGCACACGGACCTGTCCCGATGAAGTCGGGAGTATCATGACGGCAGTCAGCTATCTGACTACTTGAACTTTGAGGGATTTTGCATCATACTGTTAAGTAGCCTGCCAACCTCCTGAGATCGGTTTTGGTAGTCATGGTAGATCTCTTCAGTAATATACTTGCATTCAAAGGCGAAATCCAGCCAGACTTGCGTTTCCGAATTTTCCATATCTGCATCCGACATTTTACTTACAAAATGTGCCCCATACAGCCGCTTGCGATAACCTTCCCCAATATTTGAACATACTGATCTTGAGGATCTCCTGATCTGGGAGGTCAGAGAATAGAGTTCATCATTGGGGAAATTTTTACTGATATTATAAATATCCATTGCCAGGCTAAATCCTTTCTGGTAGACTATCAGGTTCCTAAATCCACTTTTTTTGTCATTCATGATCTATTATTTTTTTGACTGCCGACTGTAGACTGCCGACTAAAAGACTACCCTTAACTGCCCCTTCACCTCCTGCCTCAACCCGTTTTCGGAATCCGTAAAGGCGTACTTAAGCCTTGCTTCCACCTTGTCAGCAGGTTTCCACGAGAGCATGATGAATGAGCGGGTCGCTTCGCCATATAGCGCCGGGACGCTGAACGATGAGAGCAGGTCGTTCTCCCAGGCATAGAGACGGCTGTCCCATCCCCCGGTGGAGCAGAGGAGATATCTGAACCACAGCCTCAGGGGAACCTTGCTAAATGAGCAAGAGAGATCCTGGCAGAGGAGATAGCCCTTCTCTCCTGAGGGGGCGACGGCAGAGGCAGATGCCCGTGTGGTCAGGCGCAGGCCTGTGGCGGGGGCACAATTGAGAACAAAACCCACCTGTTGCCTGGCATGTATCACAGAGCTGGCGATGCCGGTCTCTGTGGCAGCATCGTATTCCCGCGATGAAGAGGTATACGAAAGACGGAGTGAGATATCATCACGGGGCAGGTATTCTCCCTTTATCTCTATCCTGCTGCCATAGGAGGACGAGGCGGAGCGGTACCGTGGCCCGGGTATCCGGTAATGATCAGCCGCGGCGGTGACAAAGAGATGCCTTGCAGCCTCAAGATGGAGTGATGCAGCTATACCTGTCTCGTTACCCGACCCTGATCCGGCCTTGTATGCGCCTGAGTGAAAAGCATGATAATCAGGAGCGAAGTGCCGGGCGAGGAGGTTGAAGGTGACCCTCCCTGACGGCTTCGCCCTGAGTCCTGCAGTAGCGGCCCATGATCCGGGAAGGCTCATTGCGGCCTCGGCAAAAAGAAGCACCGGACCGGTCCCGGCCCTGAAGTCCGCCGCCAGGTTCAACAGCCGGTCTCCTTCAAAGGCATGAATGTTCTCAGGCTTGCCCCGGTCAGGCAGGAATGGCAGTGAGAACCATGTTGACAATGCGGTCACTCCGCCCCTGATCCTGTCAGCTCCCGCGGTGAGACGGAGCCCGGCAACTGTCTCAGTAAGGCTGTTGCGTGCCTCCAGCTGCGATTCGGTGATATGTAGCCCACCCCTGACGAGATTACTCACCGCGGTGGCTGTACTGTCTTCATCGTATAGCGGGCGGGCGTCTGTGAGATTGGAAGAGCCGAAGAGCAACGCCCCGGTGTTGATGTCGCCAATGGCAATGCAGATTCCGCGGAAGAAGTCATTCTCCTCCGAGGAGGTATACGGCACTGCCGCGCTTCTGCCCGACATGAACGACGGCGAGGTGAGCCATGAACCCATCCACCTGCTGCTGTTCAGAACAACTCCCTCGCCGAACCTCAGGGCATAATCGCCGACAATGACACGGTCAATGATTTTTTTACCCCTGAATCCAAGGAAACCAGACAGGAAATCGGTCCCTGGAGCATTCCTGGCTGTAAACCGCTCTCCCGGATCATTCTCGGCTGTCAGGCCGAAGTCAGTACGCTCCCTCTCATGCCTGACCTTCAATAATGAGCGAACCCCTTCATTGTCATTCCCGCCCCCCCTGAAACGTGCTGAGGCCGTCAGAGTGACGATGGTACGGCCGTAGCCTATGCTGCCTTTCCCGCCGGGGGACTCAAGCGAAATATATGGCGCCATAAGTATCACCGTACTACGGTCGAAGGCAGGGAGGAGTGCCAGCTCATAGAGGGTGACAACGCTGCCGTTTTTTCTTACATGGTCGGCCAGCACCATAATCTGGAACTCGGTCAGGAAAAAGAGCCGCGAGATCTCCTCCTCATCACCGCCGTTTATCCTCACCGGATACTCTTTCAGCTCCGACAGCTTCTCCAGCATGGCAGCAGGGTCATATTCATCTGTCAGAGCCAGTATCTCTTCAACGGACTCGCTGAAGCCGCTGTTGCCCTCCTGGCATAGCAGGCGAACAGGGATCAGCGCCATGCACCACAGCACCAGACCAGCTCTGAGGATTACCAGACTCTTCATACAGCCATGATCACGACCTGGCAGGTCGCTTTTTGGATTGTCGGTTTCACACTAAGCATATATTCCGTCTCAGTATCCGCCATACCTGTCATCATGCAAAAAGCCTGAGTGTACCCCGGCCCTGACTGTAGCACTGATAATTATTCCCGCGTGGATCATAACTCTCACCTCAATGTCCATATAAATGATACTGATGACGTTACTCCTGTCATGCTGTTCATGAGAAATCCCGCATCGGCCTGCAATGTGCCCAACCGGAAGCCGATACCGAACGCGAAGGCTGAAGGCGAGCTCATGTATCCTGACCGTAAGACCAGTCTGTCAAGTACGTCCCAGCTCAACCCGCACTGAACCGAGAGAGGCTCATCAGTCACCTTCGAGGTGCCTATGGCAAGCATGAAATCATCTGATTGGCTCCAGTGGAGCGCCGCCTCGATGGAGGAGGGCAGTCCGTTGAGCGGCGTCAGCGGATTGAAGAGATGCATTCCGAAGGACAGTGAGGGCGCCAGGTCATATGTCATGCCCGTCTCAAATGTCACATGAGTAATGTCGCGGTATTCACCCACACCATGTTCCGTAATGCAATCGACCTGCAGTCCGAAGGCGATGCCGTCAGTTATCTTGACGGCACTGCCAATCCCGGTAAAGAGCCTGTAATAGTCGGCATTGCCATAATGCGTAGCAACGATACCCAGCGGTGCAGGCCTGACAGCTATTACAGCACTCACTGCCTTTGATGAGAGTCCGGGCAGCATAAACCGGTTCCCGAGGGCGGCGGAAAAGCTTGTCGAAGAGGCGGCAGTCAGCAGCGCCTGGTTGTTGAAGCAGCTCCAGTGGCCGGGAGTTGCCGTCATTGCAAAGGCCATGCCCATGGATCCGGCACCGTGGGGCACAAACAAAGGTTCACCGGCGCGCAGGCCGGTAGCCATTAACAACAGGACTAATACCGCATTCCACCGCAGCATCATCGTGAGACACAATTACTGTTTCAAATTTAGGTCAACCCGGGGAGAATGTCAAGGGGAAAAGGAGAAAAAAGCCCACAGTCCACAGTTGGCAGTCGGCAGTAAGAAGCAGGCAGCTGCTAATACCCTTTCTATCAATGTGTTAACTG
>JAVEXM010000009.1:0-4566 GCA_034004025.1 Bacteroidales bacterium | reverse complement strand
TTCAAATTTAGGTCAACCCGGGGAGAATGTCAAGGGGAAAAGGAGAAAAAAGCCCACAGTCCACAGTTGGCAGTCGGCAGTAAGAAGCAGGCAGCTGCTAATACCCTTTCTATCAATGTGTTAACTGCCGACTGATAACTGCCGACTGATGACTGCCGACTGATGACTGCCGACTGATGACTGCCGACTGATGACTGCCGACTGATGACTGCCGACTGATGACTGCCGACTGATGACTGCCGACTGAAGACTGCCGACTGAAGACTGCCCCTCAACCCTTAATATCCTTTATATTGAGCTGAACGGATCTCTTGCCGCGGAATTCGTTCATCTCCACGGAATAGGCAATGTCGACCACCCCTCCGGAATCACGGAAGGTATCCATCATATCTGCCTGACCGAAAGCTATGGCGCCTATCGGTTCGGCATTCTGTCGTGCGAAGCTCAGTTTGAGGTGCGTGCCATTGTTGCCCACGGGATGGCAGGCGAGGGTCTTCACCCTGCGGGAGACAAAGATCGGCGCTGTGTTCTCCGGTCCGAACGGCTGAAAATTGTCAAGATAACTGAAGAACTCAGGTGTCACCTCCTCAAGGGTGATCTCCTGATCGACATTGATTGACGGAACGAGGTGTTCCTCCCTGATGGTCTCGCTGACGAACTTCTCAAACCGTTCCCGGAACGACTGGAGGTTCTCCTGTTTGAGTGTCAGTCCTGCCGCGAACATATGTCCGCCGAAGCTCTCGAGCAGGTCAGAACATGATTCAATTGCCTGGTAGAGATCATAGCCCGGCACGCTGCGTGCCGACCCGGTGGCAAAGCCATCCTTCGACTCCGTAAGTATTATTGTAGGCCTGTAATATGTCTCTATCAGCCTGGATGCCACTATGCCTATCACCCCCTTATGCCATCCCTGGCGGAAGAGCACAGTTGTGCGGGCGTCACCGTTTCTGTCATCTTCGCTTACCATGCGGCGGGCTTCAGAGGTGATCTCGCTGTCTTTTATTCTCCTGTCATCATTGCTGCGGTCGATGCCATCACAGATGGTCAGTGCCTCCTGGGGATTCTGCGATACGAGTAGCTCCACGGCCTTACTCCCCGATTCCATGCGGCCGGCGGCATTAATACGCGGTCCTATGCGGAAGACAACATCTTCAATGGCAAGGGGCATGCGTATCCTGGCCTTTTCGATGATCTTCAGGAAGCCCAGGCGCGGAGACTCATTCAGTTGTTTCAGACCGAAATAAGCCAGTATCCTGTTTTCACCGGTCATCGGCACGATGTCCGATCCGATACTGACAGCCACAAGATCGAGATATGGTATAATCCTTTCAAAGGGAATTTTCTGCACCTGGCAGTAGGCCTGCATCAGTTTGAAGCCCACGCCGCAGCCTGAGAGCTCCTTGTATGGATAATTGCATCCCGGCTGCTTGGGATCAAGCACAGCCGTGGCGTCGGGTATCTCATCACCCGGAAGATGGTGATCGCAGATGATGATGTCGATTCCTTTCGACCTGGCATACTTTACCCTGTCAACAGCCTTGATGCCACAGTCCAGGGCTATGATCAGACGGCACTTTCCCTCGGCCGCATAGTCAATACCCTGCTGTGAGAGGCCGTAGCCCTCATGGTACCTGTCAGGGATATAGTAATCGAGGCTTGAATGCCATTCGCGCAGGAAAGAGTAGAGCAACGCCACAGATGTTGTTCCGTCGACATCATAGTCGCCGTAAACAAGTATCTTCTCGTTTCTTGATATCGCCGTGCTTATCCGGTCGACAGCCCTGTTCATGTCCTTCATCAGGAAGGGGTCATGCAGCGAGCTGAGTGAAGGGTTGAAGAAATCCTCAGCCTGTTTCCTTGATGTGATGCCACGCTGCGCCATGAGGCTGGCAATAGGAGACGGAACACCCATCTCTGCCGCCAGGGTCGTAACGACACTTTCGTCGCCTCTCTCTTTCAAGAGCCACCTTTTGTCCATTATATGTTATTTTAGTAATAATCATATCCGAAGACCTCCCTCATTGTGTTACGCATATCACTCTTCACGTCATCCATACTTGCCTTCTTCCCGGTCTCTTTCTCAATGCTTGTTACACCTTTGTCGGTGAATCCGCAGGGATTGATATGGTCAAAGTATGAGAGGTCAGTATTTATGTTCAGGGCAAAGCCGTGCATCGTTACGTAGCGTGAGGCCCTGACGCCTATGGCACAGATTTTTCTTGCCCGTGTGCCATCATCCGGGTCGAGCCACACTCCTGTGGCTCCTTTCAGCCGCCCGCCTGTTATCCCGTAACGGGCGATGCACCTGATAATTGCTTCTTCAAGCAGGTGTATATATTCCCTCAGCCCGATAGTCATTGCTTCAAGGTCAAAGATCGGGTATCCTACAAGCTGACCGGGACCGTGATATGTGATGTCACCGCCCCTGTCGATGCGGTAGAAAGATGCATCGCGTGCCTTCAGCTGTATATAGTCGAGCATAAGGTTCTGGTCAGACCCGCTCTTGCCCAGGGTATATACGTGGTTATGCTCCACAAAGATCAGACGGTCAGGCGTTCTGTCGGCGCCGCCGTTTCTTTCTCCCTTCTCCGCCACCTTGGCGTTGAAGAACCGCTCCTGGTAATCCCATGTCTCCTTGTAGTCACGCCACCCCAGGTCGTCGTAGATCACCTTTACCGCTGACCCCTGGCCCGTACTGCGTGCCACATGCTTTTCTGCATGATATGAGCTTCTTACCAACGGGCTGCTCTCAACGAACTCAAACCCGATCTCAAGCCCCTTTCTGCGGTACTCATCAAACTTCTCAGGTGTAATATATTGTGCTACAGGTATATGCGCAAGGCTCGGAGCCAGGTACTGTCCTATGGTCACAATCCTGCAACCGGTTGCATGGAGGTCATTCAGTGCTTCAGTCACCTCCTCTTCGGTCTCCCCGAGGCCAAGCATCAATCCTGATTTGGCTCTCACTCCTCTTGCAGCTATGTGCCTCAGAACTGCCAGGCTAACCTCATATTTTGCCACTGACCTTATCTCCGGTGTCAGTCGCCTGACAGTTTCAATGTTATGTGAGATGACATCAGGACCGGCAGCAATGACCCTGTCAATATCCGGAAAATTTCCCCGGAAGTCGGGTATAAGCGTCTCGATTGTCACTGCAGGGTTCACCTCCTTTATGCGTCTGACAGTCTCTGCCCAGTGAGCAGCACCGCCGTCGGGAAGGTCGTCACGGTCAACTGAGGTGATTACGCAGTGCTTCAGCCTCATTGTCTTCACGGCCCTGGCAACACGTTCAGGTTCACCGGGGTCGGGCGGCAGGGGCTTGCCGGTCCTGGTTCCGCAGAATTTGCAGGAGCGGGTGCATATGTCGCCGAGGATCATCAGGGTGGCCGTGCCGGCATTCCAGCACTCTCCAATATTGGGACAGTTGCCGGAGGTACAGATTGTGTGCAGGTGATTATCCTCCACCAGCCGTTTGACCATGGTGTAGCTCTCCCCGCTTGCCCGCTGCATCTTAAGCCATGATGGCAGTCTCCTCTCACCTGTCATACCCTTGTCCCCTGAAATGAAATGATACGCAAAGGTACATAATAAAAGGAAAGGCTGAGGGGAAAATTTTGCCTTCGCGAAACAATGAATGTGTATCTTTGAAGGATTAAGGCAGCAGCAGCTGCAATGGATCAGGAGCTGAGTCTTTTCATGAAAAATATCACAGGCGATGTCAGCGCCGTAGCCGGGTGGCTGTGGCAACGGGGATGGGCTGAGAGAAATGCCGGCAATATCTCCGTCCGGCTGACGGGGGATGAGCTGGCCTCCTTCCCGGATGAGCAGCCGGCATTGTTGCCGCTGCCCAAAAGTTGCGAGACCCTTGCGGGATTCCATTTTCTTGTCACAGCTACAAATACCAGGATGCGTGACGTGGCTGCCAGGCCTCTGGAGACCCTCCTTCTTATCAGGCTCAGCGATGACGGCACCGGATACCGGATCCTCTCCCCTGCCGGGGAGACAGCTCTGCGGCCCACCAGTGAGATGCCGGCACACCTCTGTATTCATGAGATGCTGACCGCGAAGAGACCGGACCACAGGGTGGTGATGCATACTCACGTTACTGAGCTGATCGCCATGACTCAGGTACGTGAATTATGTGACGAACAAAGACTTAACAGCATACTGTTGGGCATGCATCCGGAGACCAGGGTATTCGTCCCTGACGGCGTAGGCTTCGTTCCCTATACCCTGCCAGGCTCCAGGGCTATAGGGGAGGCAACAGTAAAGGCACTTGAAAATCACAGTGCGGCACTGTGGGAAAAACACGGTCTGTTTGCCACCGGGAGAGATCCCCTGGAGACCTTCGATATAATCGATATTCTGGCCAAGTCCGCCTCAGTATGGTTCCTGTGCCGCTCCGCGGGATATGATCCCGAAGGTCTGACAGAAGAACAGCTTAATGAATTGGCAAAACTTAAATTTTGAAAAACAGATGGATACAGTTTATTTAAACGGACAGTTCATACCGCGCAATGAGGCGGTGATCAGCCCTGACGACAGGGGTTTTCTCTTCGGCGACAG
>JAVEXM010000108.1:0-8604 GCA_034004025.1 Bacteroidales bacterium | reverse complement strand
CAAAAGATTGGGGATTCTTCGCTATCCACTCTGAGAAAAGGTCACTCCTTACGGGCCGGTCGGCACGGGTGTTAAGTATTACCGAGATTTTACCCGTGTGGTCAGCTACCTCTTTCCAGTGCCCGATAAAAGATTCGGTGGAAGCAACATCATTGACTGAAAAGGCATTGAGGAACCTGATATTCTTTCCTCCTGCGTGAATTGTCGTCAGGGGAGATTTAGTGCCGGCGATCCAGTTCATTATCCCTGTTTCAGCCTTTTCGGGGTCAATCCCCGCCTCCCAGCATACAGCCAGCGCCAGTGCGACGTTCTCAGGAAAAATACCGTACGGCAGTCGCTTCCTGAGGCGCTCCTCCAGCTCCCCGGCAGTGATGACAGTGCTGTTGCCTGCTGAGGCCTTTTCTTCTATCTTTTTTATGAATTGTCTCTCACCCGTGATTACCCTGCAGTTTGCAGGAATGGCGTTGCAGATGGCTTCCGCCTGAGATTCAATGTCTTTGCCCATCTCCTCACGGTGGTCATCCCTGATGTTTGTAATGACGTAAAGATGCGGTTTGAATATTGATCCCTCCAGTTTCTGAAGTTCAGGAGCAATTGACATGCATTCCATTACCATGGTCTTAACCTTCTTACTGAAGGCTGATCTCAGTATGGTTACCTGTTCCTGTACCCTTGCGGGCCCGGTACGGTTCACAGGCTGTATGACCCCGTTATGAATGACAGACGGGATGATGCCGGTGACCTTCGCCATCACCCCGGGGCGTGCAGAGGCTATGCCGGCTGCAATATACTCGGTCACTGAAGATTTGCCCCTTGTTCCGTTGACATGGATTCTCATGTTCATGAAGCCGATGCTCTTCTGAAGCATCCGTTTTTCCATGATCAGGAGACTTAATAATAAGATCAGTATAACCGATATTATCAGCATTTCAACTATTTATCAGGTTCCTGCATTCATTACACCCATACTTTATGATCAATACCCTATCGCAATTCCTCCTCTTCTTTTATCCGCGGATCCTGAATACTCTCCTGTGGTGGGATCCACATATATCATCTGGGCTCCTCCAAAAAAGAGGTCGATTCCCTCATAAACCTTTACAGGGTGGCCCATCCACTCCAGTCCGGCACGTACCTCAGGTTTAATGCCTGATTCAATATGGAGGTAATCCTCAAACTTCTGGCTGTAGAATCTTGGCGCCAGGTTGGCCTCATCCACATCCATTCCGAAATCGATGACATTGACAACCAGCTCAATCAGGGTAGTTATAATGCGGCTGGCACCGGGACTGCCGACTACCAGAAAGGGACTTCCGTTTTTAAGGATTATTGTTGGTGTGATGGAGGTTCTGCATTGTTTGCTGTTCTGCAGATAGTTGACATTCTCAGGGTTGTATGAGTAGTTTGTCATTGCGCTGTTAAACAACACACCCGATACCGTCTGTCCCGATCCGAAAAACAACCCCAGGGTCTGGGTAAGTGCTACTGCATTGCCATCTTTGTCAATGACTGACAGGTGAGTTGTGTGACCTCCTGCAGGCTCCGCATCGAGCACCAGCTCCTTCCTGTACGCTTCGTCGAATACCCCCGGATCACCGTATTCGGCATCCCTGTATCTCGGAGGGTCAAGTTTTGACTGGTTGATGCTGTTAAACCTTTCCAGGGCGTACTCTTTGGAGGTGAGGCCGGATACAGGCACTGCCACAAAATCAGGATCACCCAGATACTGGTACCTGTCAGCATAGATCAGTTTATTGACCTCAGCCATAATATGCAATGTTGTGGCAGATTCGCTGTAATGGCCACTGGCTTTAAGATCGAAATTCTCAAGCATATTCAGACCCTGGATCAGGCTTATGCCTGACTGCGGAATGTTGGATGTCAGGATATCATAGCCCCTGTAGGTGCCCTGCAGGGGTACTGTAAGTTTTGGCTGATATGATGAAAAGTCTTGTTCTGTCAGCACTCCGCCGCGGGCAGTGATGCCCTCCACAAAAGAGCTGGCGAGCTCTCCCTCGTAGAATCCGTCCCTGCCCTGCTCGGAGATAAGACGCAGCACCTTGCCCAGATTCCTCTGAACGAGTATCTCACCCTCCATCCTTGGAAACCCGTCATCAAGAAAAACGGAAGCGGTGGCCGGGTCACTCATTATCTTGTCAATATTGTCAAGGATAAGCTTTGCCAGTGTCTGGTCAATGGGAAAGCCATATTCTGCATGACTTATTGCCGGTTCCATAACCTTTTTCAGCGGCAGGCTCCCGAATTTATCATGTGCCATGAGAAGCCCCGCCACAGTGCCGGGCACACCTATAGCTTTGGCAGTGCTGTTGTCCCTGCTTGAACTGAAATCAATCTCAGCAGCTCTTTCAGAACTCCTTCCGTAATAATTGATGAAGTAAGATTTCTGCTCATTCTTCAGGTATATAACCATGCCTCCGCCACCACCCAGGCCTGATCCGTCAGGTTCCACCACGCCGATTGTGAAGGCTGCCGCTACAGCGGCATCAACGGCATTACCGCCGCTTTTCAGCATGTCAATGGCTGCAGCAGATGCCAGCGGGTGGGCGGTGGCAGCCATCCCGTTCATCCCCCTGGAGGGGTATGCCGATTGCCCCCGGATGCCCGGGTTCAATATCAGTACAAGCAGTAATATCAGTTGAAGAGTTCTCTTTCCCATGGCATCAGTTATATCAGGTTTGGTTCAGCCCGGATTTTTTCCGGTTACTTGAACAGGTTTCCAAGCGGTTCAGCAGTTTCTGCAATTTTTTCAACAAGTGTCAGGGGGATATTCTTTGCTTTGGCGATGGCGGAGAAAAATCCATCCTCATCACCCTGTTTCACAACCAGCATCTGCTTTGAGTTGTCTGCCACAAGCTGGTTAAAGGAATCAGACTGTCCCTGCCGGCGGGCGTTACCTCCAATGTGCATCAACACAATTGGTATCTTAAGGTCATTGGCCGCTTTAATAAGCGACTGGACTCTCTCAATCTCATCCTGCTGACTGATGCCGGCGGCTCCAAGTCCCTTGGAACTGAAGCCGGGAACGATTACCAATGTCTTGAAACCTGTAAGGTCTTCCGGTTTTGCCATTAAAATGGTGGTTGCATTCAGACCCTGCCTCTGGGCAAGCATCTTGACCAGCTTCACATCCGCACTCTGGCCGGCAGAAGAGATCAGCACCGGCTGTTCAAATTTCTGGGCCAGCAATGATGAGCCGGCAAAGAATAAAATCATTATTGTTACAAAAGTTGAAATCCTGGTTTTCATTTTTCTCTGTTTTAATTGTTTAAGAATTCACCCACCCCTTTTTCCATTATCATTTCGTAATCGGGCAGGTTCTCAATTACGATTTGCTTATCAGGATAATATAAGTTATAAGAGTTAATCAGTTCAACGACTCCCGCAATATGCCTTCCGACACGGTGTGCGATTGGTTCACCGGTTTCCTCGCGGTAGGCAATCCTCAGAGCACCCGTCTCCTTTGCCTTTCTATAGTTGTCGCAGTAGCCCCTCAGCACCAGGTCGACGTCGGTCTTGCCCCTGAGCCTTCCCATTGAAGGATTGCTGGTCTCCATCAGAAAAGGTATTGCGTTGGTGTAATCGCCCCACTCCCGGTGGCTCAGCCCGTGAAAATTTCTCGGAGAGGTCTCGGGGGAAAACTGCAGGCCTGCCATCTCAAGTCCCAATATTGCTCCCATGGCCACGTCTTCATATTTTTCATGGTAGACAATTACATTGACTATGGGGACTTCAGGTGATGACTCATGAATATCAAAGGCAATGCTTACCTTCTCCTTATCTATCAGCTGTACAATTGCATAGGCGATTCTTTCAGTCAGGGTCCCGTCAGGTCTGCCGGGGTATGAACGGTTGATGTTCCTTGTCTCAAACCCCGACAGTTGCTGGTTTGAGGGATACTGTGAGAACACCAGGGGGTCAGGCCACTGATCAAGGGGATTGGTTACCCGTGATCCAAGCCTGAACCTTCGTGTGCCGCTTTTTGTCGGTATTTCATATGATGCCGGGAAACCCTCCATGGGATCGGAACAGGTAAATGCGCTGTTGTTCAGCCGGGGGATGATTATCACCCGGCCACAGGTAACCCTGAGATTCTCCAGCATGACTACCGTGGAAAGAAAGGAGGCTGCCTCATTCGGATGTGCCCCACCGCACACGAGGGCCGTGCCACCCTCGATGCCGCTGTCGAACAGGAAGACCTCCGTATCTCCGTTTGTACCCTTAATGCCTTCAAAGTAGTCACTCAGCATTGCTTTTCCGGTAAGGCCGTCACCGGGATACAGCTCTTCGGGATGATGCATCTTGCCGAAGCTGATGGCTGCAATGACACCCATTGCGGCTGTGACGATTGTGATTATTATAGTGGACAGATGATTTCTGATCATGACCATTATTTAATTTGTAGCAGACGAAGAATGAAAACAAGCAGTACCATCGCCATTGCCAGTTGATTCCTCCACTTCTTCTCCTTCAGGAACTCAATGATCACCACGAAGGTGACATAGGCAAGTATCAGTGTATAAATAACATATAGCATAGCTGTAATTTATAGTATCAGGTTTGCTATCTCCTGTGCAAAGACCAGTATCAACAGCCCGATAGCCATTGAGATAGCCATGGGGATAAGACATTTTTTCAGTATCCTGAAATGATTTGGCTCATCGATGATTTGCGACGAGTAAGCGCAGAGCAGGGCAGGAGGAGGCATCAGATCTCCCAGTGCAGCCATCAGCACCAGCACTGCAGTAACCACAAGGGTGCTCTTGCCGATAAAGACATAGACGAGCGGTACACCAATGATGGATGCCGAACCGTAGGCTGACCCCATGAAAGGCATCAGTCCTGCTGCAAGATACCTTATCGCCTCCGGCAGACCGAGGGCCGTGACGGCCAGGTAACCACGGACGCCGGTCAGGGCCAGTATCTGCAGGAACATCCCGACACCTACAAGAATGGCCATAACAGGCATTGCACTCCTCAACGCTGTTCGTGATACATCAATGAGCTTCACACCCCTCTTTGTCAACAACCCGAGAATGGTTCCTATTATGAAAATCAGAGGTACACCAAGATGGGGTACAAATTCATGAAACCTTATCTCACCAATCATATAGAGAATTACAAAGACGATCGGCATATACAGTTTGAGTCCGTATTTCTCGCCGCCGGTAGAATCAAGGTATTCCTTAACTTTTACAACATTGTAGTCGGGAAGGTACCTGAACCTGAAATAGAGCGCAGTGATCAGGGCAGGCGGCAAAGAGACGAGCAGGAGGGGTACGCCAAATCCGATATAGGGCATGTCAACACCACCACCGATGATCATCACCGGAATACTGATGGGGGGTGCCACCTCACCGAAAACGGCAGCCATGGCTATCAGGGCACCTACAGCAATCCTCTGCATACCAATGTTTATTAGTATGGGTGCAACCAGGGCCCCGGTTGTCAGTATACATGTTGACGACAAACCGGTAAGCATGCCGGGGAACATGACAAAAAGGGTGATGACGATTATCAGGAGAGTCGGCTGGCGGTAAAAGAGCCTGAGAATACCCCTGCTTACCCCTGCAAGTGCACCTGTCTCCTGCATCACACGCATGAAAATCATTGCTGTTGAGATAATCAGTATAGCCTCAAGAAAACCAAATCCGCCCTCTACCAGATGCCTTACCGGCAATCCATGCCCCCCGATGAGAGCTCCCACAACAGCTGCCAGCATGAGAGAAACACCTGCCGGCATCTTGAAAAGAAAAATGCTTAAGGCAAATGTTGCCAGCATACATAAGAAAATGATAAGCTCAATACTCATAAACGGAGGTTCTTCAAGTTGCCTGCTCCAAAAGCCATGCCAGCGTGTTAAGGTGTTGATCTGTAATATAATATGAAACATGATCTCTGTTTTGCCTCTCTGGATTGAGCTGAATTAGCTCACCTCGCTGAGATGATTCAGCACAGATTTCTGTATCTGACCTGACAATACGGGGAGTATCATGTTTTTGGCCCGGCCGGATTTTGATGCCGGTTTTTTTACTGAGATTAAAGAGGATAATGGCTACGGGCAGATCCTGAACGATTTCATTTCGTGTTATTCAGCCTGCCCGAAATATATTGGCCTGTTTTTTGATCAGCCGATGGCCATGAACAGGTTGGAGAAGATTGCATTTTTACTGATCACCGTTATTTTGAACAGTGGTGCCAATTATTCCCCTGATTGCAGCCAACAACGATGATCAATAACTGACGCCATGAAACATATTAAATTTCTGCTTCTATCACTTCTTATACTTCTTATTGCGTCACCTGTCACTGCACGGGCACTTTCGGATGCCGCGTTGCAGGAAGAAGACCCCGGAAGCTACATAACCTTCCTGCCCGGCAACATGCCACTTATAATTTCAATACCCCACGGGGGTTATCTGATGCCTGATGATATCCCTGACCGGCCATGTGTTAATTGCGCCAAGAACCAGGATATCTTTACCCTAGAGATAGGGCTGGGCATCCGTGATGCCGTTCATCGCATGACAGGGCATTATCCATATGTCATAATCAACAACCTTCACCGGACGAGGCTTGACCCCAACCGGAATATAGAGGAAGCAGCAGACGGAAACGAGGAGGCCGGGAGGGCATGGCACCACTTTCAGGGCTATATTGACAGCGCCAGCGCCATGGTAACCGCGGAATTTGAAAAAGGACTCTTCATCGATCTCCACGGTCACAGGCACAAGATCAGGAGGACAGAACTGGGATACCTGCTTTCAGCCGAGGAGCTTCAATTTGACGATGAGATGCTGGATCTGGGCACTTTCACAGAATACAGCAGTATAAGGAACCTTGCAGGTTCAAACCCGGGGGCACTCTCCTTTTCTGAGCTGGTGAGGGGCCCTCTCAGCCTTGGCAGCATGCTCTGTGATCTTGGATACCCTGCAGTACCAAGTTCAGAGACCCCCTTCCCGGCACCCGGTGAGCCATTTTTCAGCGGAGGATACAATACAACACGTCACGGGTCGTCGACCGGCGGCGCAATTGACGGAATACAGATTGAGCTTGACCTGGATCTCAGAAGTGACCTGTCACGCCGCGATAAACTTATTGAGGATCTGTCAAAGGTGCTTCTTGACTTCCTGAAGATTCATTATTTCCCTGATTCCGGTTTCACCCGGACAGATGATGCCAGGTGAAAAAATAGCAGTTGTGTCACTGACGCAAATCCAAATTTGCAAAATGGGATTGTTCTTTCCTTGAAATTAATTACTATATTTACGCTTGGATAGTGTTAACCGGGATGTATTTGACTTAGAGAGAATAGAACTTGAAAATCAGGTACTTAACCGGAATTTCCTCAACCTGTAAAATGGAGAAAAGAGTTTTAGGCATATTTCTGTTACCTGCTCACGAATTTCAACCCCAGCGTTTGTAATGAACTGTATAATTGTAGATGACGACCCCGTATGGCTCAGAACTCTCGAGGAGTTTGTAGGCAAGTCAGCATCCCTTACCCTGGTGGGGAGCTTCAGCGACTCACTGTCGGCCCGTAATCTTCTGATGTCGCAGCGGGATATCGAACTGATCTTTCTCGATATCCAGATGCCGGAGATGGATGGCTTTGACTTTCTCTCAAGCCTGGAAAAGCCGCCTCACATCATCTTCGTATCGGGAAGCGAGGAGCATGCCTTCAAGGCCTTTAACTACAACGGCATTGACTATCTCCTCAAGCCTATCAGCTACCCCCGCTTCTGCAGGGCAGTGGAGAAGATCATGAAGTACTATGCCCCGCGAAAGGCGCCGTCAACAGTGGGCGAAGAAGAGATATTCATCAAGAAGGCCTCATCGCTGGTGCGGTTGAAGCTCAAGGAGATACTCTACGTGGAGGCCCTCGAGAACTATGTGAGCGTCATTACCCGTGACGAGAAATATACAATCCATTTTACAATGAGGGCCATAGAGCAGCAGCTGCCCTCAGAGCTTTTTGTGAGGATTCACCGTTCATATCTTGTCAATAAGAGTGTGATCAGATCGATCAGCGAAAACAGCCTGACGATCGCCGTAGGCAATACACCGAAAATCCTGCCCGTCGGAAAGTCGTACCGTGACGGGATCATGAACTACATCAACATAATGACGCGTTGAATGCCCTCGCTGAGGCAACTCTTCCTTGAACATATCGGTCAGACCTCTTCCTCACCCCTGATGCTTGAAATTGAGAGGGCGGAAGGCTCATTTCTCTACGGCAGCGACGGGAAAGAGTACCTTGACCTTATCTCCGGCGTCTCGGTGAGCAATACCGGGCACAGGCACCCCGCGGTGGTGGCTGCCGTGAGGGAGCAGGCAGACAGGTACCTGCACCTCATGGTATACGGAGAGGTGGTACAGAGCCCGCAGGTACTCTACGCCGAACGCCTTGCCTCTCTGCTGCCCTCCTCCCTGGGATCGGTATTCTTTGTCAACTCCGGCAGCGAAGCCATTGAGGGTGCGATAAAACTCGCACGCAGATATACAGGCAGGAATGAGATAATCTACTTCCGCAATGCATACCACGGCTCCACCACCGGAGCGCTGAGCGTCCAGGGATCGGAACTC
>JAVEXM010000107.1:0-8663 GCA_034004025.1 Bacteroidales bacterium | reverse complement strand
TGTTGACCCACAGGGGCTCGAACCCCGACTCTTCTGAACCAAAATCAGACGTGTTACCAATTACACCATGGGTCAATCGGCGCCTGATGAGGCGGTGCAAAAATAGCTTTTTTTTCTGATTTCAGGTCTGCTCCGTCTCGTAATAGATAAACGGACAGTCTATGAATGACTGTATTATCTGACCCAGCTCATACTGCTCCTCGTCACCCTTCTCGTAAAACCACTCTATGGAGACATTCTCCCTGACGTTGGGATAGAGAGCCAGCCTCTTGACAATGGAATAGATCCACTTGGTTGATGAGGTGTTGATGAAATCAAACGAGAATATGACACGGGTCCTGACCTCCGGCTGCTCCACATAGTCAGCCACCCAGGCCTCCAGCGGCCTGTAGAAATCAGTGGCATTCTCGGCAATCGACCTGCCCCTGATCTCAAGATGACCCTCAAGAAACAGTACCTGAGGAGTTACCCTGGTGGGTTCTATTTTTATGATTTCCAATCCCATATCTGCCCCGTACGGTACTCTTCCCCCCCTGTCGTGGCTTCACAAAAATAATAAAATAAGAGTTTACACTCTCCGATCTCAGTTATTTTTCAGATCCTGTGAAAAAAGGGTAAGCTCCCCCTGTTCCCACAGCGTCGGATGCTGCGCATCAAACCTGCCGACAATGGCCTGCATTATGGTACGCCTCATGAAATCCGACTTGCTTCTGACACGGAACCGCCTGCAGTAGATATTCAGCGCCTTCGCCTCCCTCTCATTAAGTCTCAGTGTGAGAGTCGTGGTTCGTTTTATCCTGTCCCCGTTGGCCGGCCCGCGTTTCAATCCCGCTATAAATTTTGTACTAAAATAGCCCATCCTCTCCTGCCCTCCGGGCACCTGAACTATGAATTATTAACAACAAAAAACAGGCCAGCGTTAAGTTGCTGACCTGTTATGTTTTAGCTTATTAATAAGTATTACATCCTGTTAAGGGCATTGAGATCGGCAAAGGCCTCCTTAAGCCTTGCTATAAAGGTCTCCTGGCCCTTACGAAGCCATACCCTGGGGTCATAGTACTTCTTGTTCGGCTTGTCGTCACCGTCAGGATTGCCTATCTGGCCCTGGAGATAACCCTTCTTTGCTTCATAGTAATCCTTAACACCAGCCCAGAATGCCCACTGCATGTCGGTATCAATATTCATCTTGACAGCCCCGTATTTGATGGCTTCCGTGATCAAATGCTTCTCTGATCCCGATCCTCCGTGAAAGACGAAGTTAACGGGGTTGGGTCCGGTTTTGAATTTCTTCTGTATGTAGTCCTGCGAGTTCCTCAGTATCTCGGGCCTCAGTGTGACGTTACCCGGCTTGTAGACACCGTGTACGTTACCGAACGAGGCAGCGATGGTGAAATTCGGGGAAATTTTCTTCAGCTCCTCGTAAGCATAGGCGACATCCTCAGGCTGGGTGTAGAGCCTCGAGCTGTCGACGTCGGTGTTGTCCACCCCGTCTTCCTCGCCTCCTGTTACCCCGAGCTCTATTTCGAGGGTCATCCCCAGCTTGTCCATACGCTCAAGATATTTCTTGCAGGTTCCGATGTTCTCCTTAAGCGGCTCCTCAGAGAGGTCAAGCATGTGTGAACTGAAGAGGGGCTTGCCGTTGGTCTCGTAAAACTCCTCTCCGGCGTCGAGCAGGGCATCTATCCATGGCAGCAGCTTGCGGGCTGCATGATCGGTATGCAGCACAACGGGCACACCGTAATATTCGGCTACATTATGTACGTGAAGGGCACCCGAGATGCCTCCGGCAATGGCCCCGGTCTGGTTTTCCTTCGGCAGACCCTGTCCGGCAAAGAAGTGGGCTCCGCCGTTTGAAAACTGGATTATGACCGGCGAATTGACCTCGCGGGCAGTCTCAAGAACAGCATTCACCGATTCAGTGCCAACCACATTGACTGCCGGTATGGCAAAGTCGTTTTTGTTAGCATAATCAAAAAGTCGTTTTACATCCTCACCGCATATCACTCCGGGTTCCAGGTTTAATCCTTTGTTACTCATTATCTTAAACGTTTTAATGAAACTTCATACCAAAAGCAGCGCAAAGATAAGCAAAAATGACGGACTCCCCTCACCGTCTTATGCAGCACTATATTAAATCAGATGTCTTTAAAATACTGATCAATTTCATATCTTCGTAGCTTCATTCAAAGCCATTATTAAGAGAACATGAAAAGAAAATCCCTCTTCCTGGGTCTTATCATGCTGCTGGCGGCGGTAACGGTAACGGCCCAGCAGAAGTCATGGACGCTGGAGGAGTGCATCACGCATGCCCTGCAGAACAACATCCGTATAAAGCAGCAGGAGATCATGACCCAGTATCAGCAATCTGCCCTCGAGCAGTCAAAGCTGAACCTGCTTCCCACTCTCAACGGCAGTGCCTCACATAACTACGCTTTCGGCCGTGCCCTTGATGAGACCACCTACGAGTTCACCGAAAACGAAACCGTACAGTCGAACAACTTCTATGCCGGCAGCAACGTGACGCTGTTCCACGGGCTGGTCAACTACAACACCATTCAGAAGAACAAATACCAGCTTCTGGCCAGCGAGCAGGACCTGGAGCGTTTCAGGGATGACATCTCGCTCAGCATCGCCCTGGCATACCTGCAGATACTGCTTAACCAGGAGCTTGTCACTGCCACGGAGGCACAGGTAGATCTCACCAGGCAGCAGATTGAGCGAACGGGCAGGCTGGTTGAAGCCGGAAGCCTTGCCCGTGGTAACCTCCTCGACATCGAGGCGCAGGCTGCCCGCGAGGAGCTGCAGCTCATCAACCTTCAGAACCAGCTGACCCTCTCACTGCTGACCCTGGCGCAGATGCTCGAGCTGCCCAATGCCGATGATTTTGCAGTAGCCGTACCTGTCATAACACTCAATGATGAAGCGGTAAAGAGCGGTCCTTCAGACATCTATTCCGTTGCCGAGAAGACCCGCCCGGAGATACTCAGCGCCGAATACCAGCTGAAGAGTGCCGAGCTTGACCTGGCCATCGCCAGGGGAGGCAGGAGCCCCAGGCTCAGTCTTGGCGCCACGGCTTCAACCGGTTATTCGGACAAGAGGCTCAAGCCTGTCACCTTTGAGGCATATCCCTTCGGCGAGCAGCTGAATGACAACCTCAACTACGGCCTCGGATTCTCTCTCAACATACCCATCTTCAACGGATGGCAGGTCAACACCGGTATCAGGAACTCGAAGCTTGGCATTGAGAACTCTCAGTATGCCCTGGAGAACACGAAGAAGGAGCTCTACAAAAGCATCCAGCAGGCCTTCACTGACGCCAACGGCGCCCTGAAGAAGTACAACGCCAGCCAGAAGGCAGTGGCCTCAATGGAGGAGGCCTTCAGGTATGCCGAACAGAAGCTTGACGTGGGCCTCGTGACGGCGGTTGAATATACCCAGTCAAAGACACAGCTGCTCAGTGCGCAGAGTGAGATGGCACAGGCAAAATATGAGTTTGTTTTCAAAACCAAGGTCCTCGACTTCTACCGTGGCATACCCCTTACCCTCGACCATATAACCCGCCTGGCACAATAACCTGAAAATAAATATCCTGATGAAAAACAACAACATACTTAAGATCCTTGTCCCTGTCGTATTACTGCTCATTATAGTTGCCGCCATAGGCAAGAAGAAGGGATGGTTCGGCAAGGAGGCCACAGTGAAGGTTTCTGTCGAGGCAGTGGCTGTCAACAATATCATTGAGTCTGTCACCGCCAACGGCAAGATACAGCCCGAGACAGAGGTAAAAATCAGTCCTGACGTCTCCGGAGAGATCGTAGAACTGCATGTCAGGGAGGGCGATTTCGTGCAGAAAGGGATCCTGCTCTTCAGGATCAAGCCGGAAATATACATCTCGGCGCGTGAGCGTGCTGCTGCAACCCTCAACTCCACAAAGGCGAGGCTGGCACAGGCCGAGGCACAGATGATACAGGCGGAACTGGCATACAACAGGAGCAAAAAGCTTTTTGAGGAGAACACAATCTCGCAGGCCGACTTCGAACAGGCAGAATCCCAGTATAAGATCGCCAGGGCCGAAAAGGAGAGTGCGGAATACTCTGTGAAGAGCTCAGAAGCCTCTCTCAAGGAGGCAAATGAGAACCTGGTGAAGACCACCGTTTACGCTCCCATGACGGGAACCATCTCCAGCCTCTCGGTGGAGCTTGGCGAAAGGGTGGTAGGTGCCAACATGATGACGGGCACTGAGGTGTTGCGCGTGGCCGACCTGAACAGGATGGAGGTTGTCGTCGACGTCAATGAGAATGACATCATCGATGTCAAGCTCGGCGACAGTGCAAAGATTGAGGTTGACGCCTATATGGACCGTGCCTTTGCCGGCGTGGTGACGGAGATAGCCAATTCCGCCAACACTCTCGGCACCACCTCTGACCAGGTCACCAACTTCGAGGTCAGGATACTGATGCTCAGGGAATCATATGATGACCTGCTCGGTGAGAACAATCCCAGTCCCTTCAGGCCAGGCATGTCGGCTTCGGTAGATATCTTTACCAGCAGCAAGAGCGGTGTTCTGACGGTGCCGATACAGGCGGTCACCACCCGCACTGACACGACTGTTGTCCAGGCTTCCGGCCCGGACGAAATCCGCACACTGGTCTTTGTCTCTGACGGAACCTATGCCCTTGCCCGCGACGTAAAGACCGGTATCCAGGACAATGCCAACATCGAGATCGTCAGCGGATTGGAGGAGGGCGAGGAGGTTGTAGTCCAGCCTTTCAGTGCAATCTCCAAGAAGCTGGCCGATTCAACACTTATCGAAGTTGTTGACAAGGACGAGCTTTTCAAGATTGACAATAAGAAAAAGTAAAGTCACAAGGTACACGTACCGGCAATGATCCTTTGCATTGAGACAGCCACCGGCGTCTGTTCGGCAGCACTGTGCGATGAAGAGCGGGTGATCAGCGTGCGTGAAGCTCCGCAGGGTGAGTCCCATGCTGCACAGCTCACGGTTATAATCGGCAGCCTTCTCGAAGAGGCCTCAGCCGCTGACCTTGAGGCGGTGGCGGTGAGCAAGGGCCCCGGCTCATATACAGGACTCAGGATAGCCGTCTCCGTCGCCAAGGGAATAGCCTACGGCGCCGGAATACCACTGATAGGCATCAACACTCTCGAGGCAATGTGTCACGGATACCTGGCCGCCAACCCTCTGCCACCCTCCTCCGGCACACTCCTCTGCCCTATGATAGACGCCAGGAGAATGGAGGTCTACAATGCAATATTCAGGAGCGACGGCACAACCGTCAGAGAGACATCGGCAGACATCATAGACGAAACATCATACGGTGAACTGCTTGAGGCAGGCAGGGTGATCTTCTTCGGAAACGGTGCCGAAAAATGCAGGGAGATCATCACGCACCCCAATGCGATCTTCGAAGTGCCATTCCCCCTCTCGGCATCATATTTGCACATACCCGCTGTAAAAGCCCTGCGGGACAAACATTTTGAGGATGTTGCATATTTTGAACCATATTATCTCAAGGAATTCATCGCAACGGTCCCCGGGAAGCTTTTTCCGTAACAACAGAGGTCACTTTATGAGAAAGACAATATTCATCCTTCTGCTGATCATGGCTGCAGGCATACAACGAATTGATGCGCAGAAGCAGCCTTACATGCCCGGAGAGAGGGTAACATACCAGATAAGATACGGCCCCGTCGGCAGCGGCCAGGCCTCCATTGAAATCAATGAAGCATTTTACAAGGGAGAGCCGGTATGGCATGCCAGGGTCAGCGGACAGACAACCGGACTGGCCGATGTAATATACAAGGTGAGAGATACCTACGAGAGTTATATTGATCCGCAGACTGACCTGCCGGTCTTCTCCATCAGAAACATACAGGAGGGACGCTACCGGAAGTATAACGAGGTGGGATTTGACCAGAGATCAAGGAGCGACTCCACCCTGGTCTTCAGCGACCTCTCCGGCAACCATACAGCGCCGAAGGGACTGCTTGACATTGTCTCATGCTTCTACTGGTTCAGGAAATATTACCTGGCCAGCGGTGAACCCCTCGTCCCGGGTGAGACATATGAGATGACAACCTGGTTTGCTGATGAGTTGTATCCTATCATACTGAAATACAAGGGCAAGGAGATAATCAGGACAAAGGGCGGTAAAATAGAATGTTACCGGTTTCATCCTGTCACAGAGGTGGGAAGAGTCTTCCAGACAGAAGAAGATATGACCATGTGGTTTACTGCCGATGAAAATTTTTTACCGGTTAAGATACGTTTTGATATCTTTGTGGGGTCATTTCACGTCGATATGACAAGTTTTGAAGGGCTTGGAGCGCCCCTGAATTTTATTGAAAAATAAGGGTATTACAGAATTTTTTTATGGCAACAACCGCAGATTTCAGAAACGGAATGGTGATCGAATACAACAATGATCTCTATACCATAGTACAGTTTCAGCACGTAAAGCCCGGCAAGGGCCCGGCATTCGTGCGCACGAAGCTGAAGAACGTGACCACGGGCAAGGTTCTTGACAATACATTCAACTCGGGAGTCAAGGTCAATGTGGCTCGTGTCGAGCGCAGACCCCATCAGTACCTCTACAGCGATGACATGGGTTATCACCTGATGCACCTGGAGACCTTCGAGCAGATAACAGTGCCGGAGACGATGCTGGAGAACAGCGACCTGCTCAAGGAGGGAACTACAGTTGAGGTGGTTGTTCATGCAGACACCGAAAATGTACTGCTGGTCGATCTCCCCGTCAACGTGATCATGGAGGTGACATACACCGAACCCGGACTCCGGGGAGACACAGCCACCAACACCCTCAAGCCTGCCACTATAGAGACAGGCTCGACAGTGATGGTGCCTCTGTTTGTGAGCGTGGGCGACAAGATCCGCGTCGATACGCGCGACAGGTCATACATTGAACGCGTCAAGGGTTGAGACAGCCGTGATGACCCCGGGCAGGCTTCCGAAGGACAGGTTGAAGATGTCGAAGTTCAAACTCGACGCCCTGCTCGATATCACTCTCTCCATTAACGCCAACCTGCCTACCTCGGATCTTCTGAAGAAGTATGAATCGATTCTCCGTGATGAACTTGGCATAGGTAAGATCCTGCTCTACAAACAGGGTGAGCAGTGGGAGGCACTGCTTAACTCAGGCTTCCCTGATGCTCTTCGCAGCAATATCGATGTGGAACGCGACCTGCTGCGCTTCAGGGAGATACAGACAGAGGTCGCCCAGAGACCATTTAAAAGCGTTGATTTCATCATCCCCGTTCTTAACAACAATATCCCTTCAGCCTATGTGCTCATAGGCGATATCGACGAGGAGGGCGAGGGGATGAGCCCACTGATCAAACACCTGAATTTCATCCAGACCATCTCCGGCATCATTGTGGTCGCCATCGAGAACCAGCGCCTCTTCAAAGAGAGTCTCCGGCAGGAGGCCCTCCGCAGGGAGCTGGAGCTGGCGGCACGCATGCAGACGATGCTCATCCCTGATAACAACAGGCTGCCGGCTGACGAGCGGATAAGGGTGCAGGGCTTCTATAACCCACACTATGAGGTTGGCGGCGACTATTATGATTTCCTCAACCTGTCGGAGAATGTAATAGGCTTCTGCATAGCTGACGTATCAGGCAAGGGGATGTCGGCCGCCCTCCTGATGTCCAATTTCCAGGCCAGCCTCAGGTCTATCTTCACTGCCGAAGCCAGCCTGGAGGAACTGATAAGAAAACTGAACGCCCTGGTTGTTGTCAACTCCGCCGGTGAACGTTTCATCACCCTTTTCATCGCAAGATATAACCTGAAGACACGCGTGCTCGAGTATGTCAACGCTGCCCATAACCCGCCGGTGACCGTGGACCTGAAGACACACCGTACAGCCGTACTGAGACAGTCGTGCGTGGGTGTGGGGATGCTCGATGAGATGCCCTGGGTCCGTACTGACTACGTCACGCTCAGCAACCCTACGAAGATCATCTGTTACACCGACGGGTTGTCAGAGCTGAAGGATGATGCGGGCATCGATCATGGAACAACACCGATAATCAAGCACTTCGGCGACAGGCTGCCGGTCTCGGATAACATCCGGAGTCTGATAGAAGATCTTGACATCCACCCCGGCAACCCGAGGCTCTTTGATGATGTATCTATTCTTGCTATAGAGTTGCTTTAGCACTCCCGTCCTGATCCTCCTCTTCAGGGCTCTTCACTGTTTCGAGATCCATTGCAACCAGTATGGCGATGAAGCCCCACCAGAGGGCTGCGATCTTATCGCTGTCGAGGAAGCTGTTCATCAGGCCGTGCACAGCATAGGTGATGAGGCCCGTAAGCAGGGCCAGCACAAAGAGCCCTTCCCGGCCCCTCCTCCCCCGGTACCAAACCCTGATGCCGGTTATCACTGCCGTTACCGTGATGAGCAGGAAAAGCAGGGCACCCGGCAGACCCGACTCGCTGAGTGTCCCGAGATATTCACTGTGAGCATTGCCGGCATCGCCGAAGTCAGTGCTTATTACCGTCTTCTCCGATGCCTTCTGGAACGGAGCATAGCTGAACTGGTAGGTGCCCGGTCCCCAGCCAGCGACAGGTTTAACGGTGAACATCCTGAGGGCACACTTCCACCTGTTGATGCGTTCGAGGTTCG
>JAVEXM010000106.1:0-8920 GCA_034004025.1 Bacteroidales bacterium | reverse complement strand
TCCTTCTGCCCGAAGCTGACATAAAGGGTGATGAGCCAATCGACAACCCTGAGCTGCAGATTTTTGATCTCCGCAGCCGGCAGCTGGAGATCTCAAAGGATCTTCTCAAAAGCAAGCGCATGCCCAGAGCCTTCGGGTTTGCACAGGCAGGCTATGGCAATCCTCCGGGCAACAATTTTTTCTCTGACAATCCCGATTTCTACTTTTCTCTCGGCGCCGGGATCAAATGGAATATCTTCGACTGGAATAAGAGCAGCAATGAGCGTAAGTTACTCACAGTACAGCAGCAGTTGCTGGGTCTGAAAAAGAGTGCCGCCGAGGAGTCGCTGCAGCGCCTTCTTACCGTCAGGATGGCTGAGATAAGCGCACTGCGCGAAGCTGCTGAGCGCGACCAGGAGCTGATTGCCATCCGCAGGGAAATAGCTGCCGTAGCCGCCTCCCAGCTCAGCAACGGCACCATCACCGCCTCTCAGTACCTCACCGAGCTCAATAGCGAGAAGCAGGCCGTGATAGCTGCTGCTGCGCGCAGAATAAGCATCGCCAGGGCGGAGACCGAGTACCTGTACATCACCGGATACAATAAATAAAACCAATATGAAAAAGTTAATCATACCGGCGTTAATACTGATTGTCTGCGGCTGCGGCCGCGGTGAGAGTGACGCGGATGCATGGGGCACCTTTGAGGCCGACGAGATAACCCTCTCCTCCGAGTCATCGGGCAGGATCATCTTCATGGATGTCGCCGAGGGCAGCCTGGTGGCCGGCGGCGCCGTCATCGCCGTCACCGACACCACCATGGCGGTGCTGCAGCGGGCAGAGCTTGACGCGGTGACGGCGCAGGCGCAGTCGCGCCTGGCGGGCATTGCGGCGCAGGATGCCGTAATACAGCAGCAGATCGCCAACCTCAGCGTCAACCTCGAACGCACGCGCCGCATGCACGCTGACGGCGCCGCCACGCAGAAACAGCTCGACGACCTCAACGGCCAGATGGAGGTGCTGCGTCGCCAGGCCGAGGCCAACAACACCCAGCGCCGTGCCGTGGCGGCAGAGATGCAGGGTATAGAAGCCAAACGCGCCCTCCTCAATGAGCAGATAGCCCGCAGCACCGTGCGCGCTCCGTTCGACGCCACCGTCATACAGAAATATGCCTCGGCCTATGAGGTCACCGCCGCCGGCAAACCGCTGGTGAAGATAGCCGACATGAAGACCATGAAGCTGATGGTATGGGTCAGCGGAGCACAGCTGGCCGATGTGAAGACCGGCGCTGCATGTACCGTACGCATTGACGACGGCGAAAAGGATTTCAGAAACTTTAACGGCACCATCACACATATAGCTGAAAAAGCCGAGTTCACCCCGAAGATCATCCAGACAAAGGAGGAGCGCGTTAACCTGGTTTATGCTGTCACCATCGAGGTGTCCAACGACGGCTCCATAAAGGCCGGCATGCCCGGTGAGGCAATATTTCAATGAGATGACGGCTGTTGAGGCACTGAATATTACCCACAGATACGGCAGGGTAACCGCCCTCGACGATATCTCATTCAACGTCAGTGAGGGCGAGCTGTTCGGCTTCATCGGTCCTGACGGCGCCGGCAAGACCACCCTCTTCCGTATCGCCGCCACACTCATCATACCCGCGGGCGGCCGCATGACGCTCTTCGGCCTCAACACCGTCAGCCGCTACCGTGAGCTGCGCAACCACATAGGATACATGCCCGGACGCTTCAGCCTCTATCAGGATCTCACCGTGGAGGAGAACCTTAACTTCTATGCCACCATCTTCGGTACAACAATAAAAGAAAACTACCATCTGATCGAGCCTATATACAAACAGATAGAGCCTTTCAGGAAGAGGCAGGCCGGGCGCCTCTCCGGCGGCATGAAGCAGAAGCTTGCCCTCTCATGCGCGCTCATCCACAAACCCAGGATACTCATCCTCGATGAGCCCACAACAGGTGTTGATGCCGTCTCACGGACGGAGTTCTGGGAGATGCTTGCAAACCTGAAGAGTGAAGGAATCACAATCATCGTCTCAACGCCATACATGGACGAAGCCCTGCGCTGCGACCGCATCGCACTGATACAGAAAGGAAAGCTGCTGGCCATCGACACACCCGTCAACATCCGCAGCTCTTACGCCAGGAAGCTCTATGCCGTCAGTCATCCCGACAGGTACAGGCTCCTCATCGCCCTGCGCTCACTGCCACAGGTGATCACTTCTGAACCTTTCGGCGACTCGGTGCATGTCGTGCTCCGGAATGACGTCCACCCCCCGGAGGTGAAGAGAGCACTTGAAGAGACAGGCTTGCATGATGTTACGATAACTGAGACCGTGCCTGGAATAGAGGATGTCTTCCTTGAACTTATGCAAAAGGAACAGTGATGGAGAGGGAAAAGGCTATCGAGGTCAGGGACCTGGTGAAGAGATTCGGGTCGTTCACGGCAAATGACCGGCTGACCTTTGACGTCCATAAAGGTGAGATATTCGGCTTCCTGGGGGCCAATGGCGCTGGCAAGACCACTGCCATGAGGATCCTGTGCGGGCTCTCGCGCCCCACCTCCGGCAGGGTGACCGTGGCAGGCATCGACTCTGGCAACCCCGAAGCGATAAAGAAGCGTATCGGATATATGTCGCAGCGCTTCTCCCTCTATGAGGATCTGACCGTCAATGAGAACATCGAACTCTACGGAGGCATCTACGGCATGACAATGAAGGAGATACGCCAGCGCAGGGAGGAGCTGCTGCAGAGGCTGAGTTTCACCGGTTACGGTGAAACGCTCATTCAGGCCCTGCCACTGGGACTGAGACAGAAGCTCGCCTTCGCTGTAGCCGTCTTCCACGAGCCTGAGATAGTCTTTCTCGATGAGCCCACCAGCGGGGTCGACCCCGTCACCCGCCGCCAGTTCTGGGAGATGATCTACGAAACAGCCTCCCGTGGCATGACTGTCTTTGTGACGACACACTACATGGACGAAGCCGAATACTGTGACCGCATCACCATCATGAACGAAGGCAGGATAGTCGCACTCGATTCCCCCTCCTCCCTTCGTGAACAGCACGGAACAGCCTCGGTGGAGGAGCTGTTCGTAAAAATTGCCAGACCTAAAAATACCAGCTCATGAAAAGGTTCATGGCATTTGTACGCAAGGAGTTCCTCCACATCTTCCGCGATGTGCGGACGCTGATCATACTGTTCGGGATACCGGCAGCACAGATACTCATCTTCGGGTATGCCGTGAGAACCGACCTGAAAAATGCATCCATTGCCGTGCTCGACAACGCCCGTGACGATGTATCCAATGATCTGATCCTCAAGCTCGAAGCCTCTGACTTCTTCACCATTAGTAACCTTTTGGACTCCTATGATGATATTGATGCCACCTTTAAAAAAGGAAAGATAAAGGCGGTGGTCATCTTCCCTGAAGACCTGGCAGCCACACTGACCCGCGAAGGCCATGCGACGGTAAGCATCATCGCCGATGCCTCGGAGCCTAACACTGCCAGCCTGGTGACCGGGTATACTTCAGGTATACTGAACGACTATTCCGCTACCCTGACAAAACAAATCACCACAGGCCTCCCGGTTATATCACCGGAAGTAAGAATGTATTTCAACCCCAGCCTGGAGAGCCACTTTATGTTTGTCCCCGGTGTCATCACACTGATACTCATAATGGTATCGGCACTCATGACTTCCGTGGCGATAGTCCGCGAGAAGGAGTTCGGCACCATGGAGGTGCTGCTGGTCTCACCGCTGAAACCGTGGCAGATAATCGTGGGTAAGGTGGCACCCTATTTCTTCCTGTCACTGGTAAACGTGATTGTAATCCTTCTGATGGCCTGGTTCGTCTTTAAACTGCCCGTCAGGGGAAGCATCGCGCTGCTTATTGCCGAGTGCATGCTCTATATCCTGATGGGATTGTCTTTCGGGATACTTATCTCCACCATAGTGGACAAGATGGAGAATGCCATCATTATAACCTTTATGGTACTTCTGTTGCCCGGACTGCTGCTGTCGGGATTTATCTTCCCGATTGAGAACATGCCGAAGGTTTATGACTATCTCAGCGCTATCCTGCCTCCCAGGTGGTTCATCGAGATCATCCGCCCGATAATGATCAAAGGGGCAGGTTTTATCTATGTGTGGAAAGAGACGCTGATACTGGCAGGAATGACTCTTTTCCTGATTGTTCTCAGCGCCAGGAAGTTCAAGGTAAGGCTGGAGGAAAGCTCAGGATGAAATTCTTGCACCATGGCATAAGCGAGGAGAAGGCAGTATGAAAGAAGTGCCTGTACCGATAAGAAGGGAGGTTGCAATATGAATAGGCTGCTGTTCCTGCTGAAGAAGGAGTTTCGGCAGATAATCCGGAATCCGTTCATGCTCAGGGCCATTATTGGCGTCCCTCTGTTACAGATGCTCATCCTTGTGCCTGCCGTCACCTTCGAGATAAAGCGTCTCGACCTGGCCGTGGCAGACAATGATCGCACTCCCGACTCACGCGAGCTCATCTCGAAACTCACCGGATCCTCATTCTTCCGTTCAACTGCCGCTCCCCTTAACATTGCCGATGCAGAGTCAATGCTCTTCTCAGGTGATGCCGACATGGTTCTGGTCATTCCGGACGACTTTTCCGAGGGACTGGCAGGTATCACAACACCACGTCTGCAGGTGCTTGTCGATGCTGTCAATGCCACCCAGGCTATGCTTGGCTGGAGCTATATGACTTCCATAGTGCGCGATTACAACATGGAGGTAATCATGACCCGCGGGGCAGCACCGTCAGCCATTCCGGGAATCAGCACCTCTCCGCGCTACTGGTATAATCCAACGCTTAATTACAAATATTTCATGCTGCCCGGCATACTGGTGATTCTGATCATAGCCATCGGTCTTATGCTGGCGGGACTCAACCTGGTCAAGGAGCTGGAGACCGGCACCCTTGAGCAGATAAATGTAACCCCGGTCAGGAAATGGGAGCTGATAGTCTCAAAGGTGATCCCCTTCTTCATCTTCGGACTCCTTGACCTGGCGCTGGGACTGGGGGTGGGATGGATTGCCTTCGACATACCCTTTGAGGGAAGCCTCCTGCTCTTCTTCGGCTGCTCCTCGATCTTCCTGGTGGCAGTGCTCGGGCTGGCACTCTTCCTCTCCACGCTGGTCTCCACCAGGCAGCAGTATCTCTTCGTTGCATTCTTCTTCACCATGGTGTTCATTCTCATGAGCGGCATCTTCACACCCACGGAGAGCATGCCCGGATGGGCGCAGCAATTCAACTGGGTAAACCCGGTGGCCTACCTCATGCGCATCAACCGCATGGTTATGCTTAAAGGTGCAGGGTTCCACGACATCGCCCTTGAGGTGGGGATGCTGACCGTACTGGCCGTCGCCTTTATTACCCTTGCAATTATAGCTTACCGGAAGAGGGCCTGAGTTCCTACTGTGGTACCTTGTCCGGAATAAGGCTTGATGGTCATCTGCGGCACGCCGGCAGTTGCAGGGGATCATCCACCCGTCGGCGGTACCAGACAGTAGCTACGATCCTCCGATTCTTGCCGTCACCGGCCAGTGATCGGAGATGAACACCCCCTCTTCGATCACACAGTGGGTTTTATGTGACAGCACCTTCATCCCGCTGCGTACGAAGATATAATCTATACGGCCCTCACCCTGCTGATCCCTCCATCCGTTGAAGGTATAGTTTTCGCCAGTAGGAGGCGTCTCTGACAGTGTATAACTGTCCACTGCAAATCCCTCCTCAGTCATCCGCTCAATGGCAAGACTCTCAGGCTTCGCGTTAAAATCACCTGTAACGATGAAATCATTGTTGCCTGCCATCTCCTTCAGCCTGCCGAGGAGCACCCCTGAGCTCATCACCCTTGCCGAATCACTTATGTGGTCGAAATGGGTGTTCATAAACAGGAGCGTATCCCTGACTGTGCGGTCATAGAGCCTCACCCACGTGGCCACCCGTGTCAGCGCCGCCCCCCAGCCTATCGATCCGGGAACATCCGGAGTAGCCGAGAGCCAGAACGTGCCCTTATCAAGCATGTCGAACCTGCCAAGACGGAAGAAGACCGGGCATGCCTCCCCCGCACGGAGACCGTCATCGCGTCCTGCAACCACTGACCCGTATCCTGTCAGTGCTGAATCGAGATACTCATACTGCTGCCACAGAACCTCCTGCATGCCAAGCAGATCAGGTATCTGATCATTGACAAACCCGGCAACCATGGCTGCCCGGTTAGGCCATGCGTTAGGTCCGTCATGTGGCGTGTCAAGCCTTATGTTGAATGTCATCACGTCGATGGCCGGATCATCTTCAGGAACACAAGAGAAGCAAAGAATTGCAAGAAGGAATGCGGAAAGAAGTGATCTAAGCATATCTTTGAAGTTTATTTTGTGCGACGGTTAAAGTTACCTGAAAAAATTGATTATGGCGAAGAAAAGGACGATTGAGGAGATCAATGAAAAAATCCGCAGCGGCAGGGCAGTGGTACTCACGGCCGAGCAGGTCTCAGCCATGGGCCGCGAATCGACCCCGGCGGAGATAGCGGAGAAGGTTGATGTTGTAACCACGGGCACCTTCGGCCCAATGTGCTCGTCGGGCATGTTCATCAACTTCGGTCACACCGATCCGCCCATGCGCATGGAGAGGGTCACCCTTAACAACGTTCCGGTTTTTGCAGGCATAGCCGCCGTTGATGCTTACATCGGGGCCACCGAGACGGCGCTGCCGCACGACCAGTACGGTGGGGCTCACGTCATCGAGGAGCTGATAGCAGGCAGGGAGGTGCTGTTGCAGGCAACAGCCAAGGGCACCGACTGCTACCCGCGAACCGAGGTGAAGACACTCATCAGCAGGGAGACGGTCAACGAGATGATATTGTTCAATCCCCGCAATGCCTACCAGAACTACAACGTGGCTGTGAACAGCACCTCCGGCATCAAATACACCTATATGGGAACGCTGTTGCCATCTTTCGGCAATGCTAACTTCTCAACATCCGGGGAGCTCAGTCCGCTGCTCAATGATCCGGAGATGCGCACCATAGGGATAGGCACACGCATCTTCTTCGGAGGTGCCACGGGATATGTGGCATGGCACGGCACCCAGTTCAACACCGGCAAGCCAGTCAACAAACACGGCATCCCGGTAGGCAATGCTGCCACCCTGGCCCTCATAGGAGATGCCAGGATGATGAGCACCCGATTCATCAGGGCGGCTTACTTTGAGAAATATGGCGTTTCGATGTTCGTGGGCGTCGGGATACCCATCCCGGTGCTGGACGAGGATATAGCACGGAGGGTGATGATACGCAACAGCCAGATAGAGACCAACATCATCGACTACGGCTCTCCCGGTCACGATGTGCTGGGGCGTGCCGACTACGCCTCGCTCTTTGCCGGGGAGATAGCCCTCAACGGCAAGAAGATACGCACGGCCCCACTCTCCAGCGTCAAGGTGGCGCGTGAGATAGCTGAGACCCTCAGGGAGGAGATTGCCGCCGGCCGCTTCCTGATCACGGAGCCCGTTGAACAGTTTCAGAAGACTTCAGGGCTGAACAGCCTGGATATAAGACTTTAATTTCAAAACCCACAGTGTATGAAAAGCAGGAGATTTGTGCTGACCTTCCCGCCTGAGGCGACGGGTGAGCCGATAACATATAACCTCATCAGGAAGTACAACATAATGGTGAACATCGTCAAGGCCGATGTCTCACCCGGGAAGATAGGCCACCTGGTGATGGAGATGACTGCACCGGCAAAGGTGCTGAAGGAGGGGATGGCATACATGGAGCAGCAGAAGGTGGAGTGCGTGCCTATTGACCGCACCATAACCTACCGTGAGGATCTGTGCATCCACTGCGGCGCCTGCTCGGCAGTGTGCTTTGCCGGTGCGCTGACAATGAACAGGAAGACAGCAGAGCTTTCGTTCGAGCCGGAAAAATGCGTTGTATGCGAGCTCTGTCTCACTGCCTGCCCGCTGAAACTCTTCTCCATCGATCTTGGCTAAGAGCCCTGCATACCAGCCCCGTCTCTACCGTCAGGCCATGGGCAACAGCCGCTGGATGAGCTTCAGGGTCTCATGGCGCGAGACCGACCTCTGGGTGGCAATCGATAAAATGCACTACCGCAGGGAAGCTGAGCAGTTTACAATGGACCGTATCCTCCACTACCGGGAGATACTTGACAATCATATAAACCAGCACCCCGAGTTCCGTGATTCGCTTACACCGGTGGTGGCACCCGGTGGTGTTCACCCTGTCATCACCGCAATGAGCGACGCCGCCCTGGTGGCCGGCACCGGACCCATGAGCGCAGTGGCCGGGGCTGTGGCGGAGTTCATCTGCCGCGATCTGCTCGCGGAATATGAGGCTGACGAGGTGATCATTGAGAACGGGGGAGACATCTTCATGAAGCTGACAGCCCCGGCCTCGGTGGCTGTCCATGCCGGTAACTCACCCCTGTCGGAGAAGATTGCATTGCAGGTTACAGCGCGAGATACGCCTCTGGCCCTCTGTTGCTCATCGGGCACAGTGGGTCATTCGCTCAGCTTCGGTGTGGCTGACGCCTGCATGATAGCCTGCCGCGACGGAGCGCTGGCTGACGCATACGCCACTGCCTGCTGCAACGAGGTGAAGAAAGGGGATGATGTGCACCGGGCGACGGAGAAGGCACTGGAACGGCCGGAGATACTCTCGGCAGTGATAATCGCGGGAGAGAAGGTGGGCCTCGGAGGCAGTATCGAAATTAAAATTGTATAGCCCGGGAAAAAGCAGGCCCCGGAAGCAGCATCGAAATCAAAACTGTACGGCCACAACAGAAACGATACACCGTCACCACCCCGGCACGGGTGTCAAATCTTCGGCGGGTAACCGGTAACCTCCCTTATCTGCTCGTAGAGAGGCTGGAGG
>JAVEXM010000105.1:0-8936 GCA_034004025.1 Bacteroidales bacterium | reverse complement strand
TGAAGCTCGACAGACCATCGCTTGATGGCATTTTTACTCATTATACAATAACCGGTGTCAATGACATCATAAGGTTCAACGTCTCAAACTTTGTGCACAACATGGACAACCCGGAGATTCCGTTCAGAACTCTTGCCGGGGACGATTATGAGGAGATCAGCGGTCAGAAGGTCTATTACCTCACATTTGTCATCGATGTCAGGTTTGACGGCGAGAACCAGGTCACGTTGTACAGGGTCACTTTCAACAGGTCAGGCATCCTGAAGGTTGATTCCCTGTAACCAAATTTTTCTCTCTATTGTAAAATCCTTACATTTATGGTGACCCAAAAAGCCTTGAATGAGACTTGCCAGACGTAACGTCGCCAGCATTGTCATTGCCTCCCTGTTGATTATTGCTGCAATTACGATAGCTTCACTTACCGTGGGACGTGATATCTATTACGGATCACGTGATAATGGCCTTCTTTCCTTTGCAATTGTTAATGCATGCGGTTATCTCTTTTTCCTGTTCATGCCGGTGGAGGTGGCTTTTGTCTATTACCTGCAGGGGGAAATCAATATCATTGCCCTGAACGCAGTAGCGATCGGAACAGCCCTGTTTTCACAAAGCATAGATTACCTGATAGGTTTTTCGGTCAGCAACAAGTTCATTGACAGGCTTATCGGCCGTCGCCGCTATGAGAAGGCTGAAAAACAGATAGAGAAATACGGGAATTTCACCATATTTCTTTTCAATGCACTCCCCCTCTCCTCGCCGGTCATTTCACTTGCAGCCGGCATGATACGGCACCCGGCGAAAGGCACAGCCATCTGCACCGTGAGCGGATTGCTTGTGAAATACATTGCCCTGACACTGATCTTCTGAGGCGGCAGACTTTCCGGGCTCCCCTTCCCTGTCATTTAAAATTGCTGACAGTCGGGCAACAACGAAAGACAGGCCGTTCTCAGACCTGCTTTGCGTACTGCACCTCTGCATAAATGCGGACGTCATCGCTGACGAGCACTCCGCCTGCCTCGAGGGCTGCATTCCAGTTTAGTCCCCAGTCCTTGCGGTTGATCTTGCCGTTAAGGCTGAATCCGGCCTTGGTGTTGCCCCACGGGTCCTTACCCACGCCTCCGAATTCAACATCAAGCCTGACAGGATTTGTGACTCCCCTGATGGTAAGGTCTCCATTAAGCTGCCAGCTCTCGTCATCGATCTTCTCCAGGCGTGATGAAATAAAACTCATGACGGGAAAATTGTCGGCATCGAAGAAATCTGCGCTCCGGAGATGTGCATCTCTCTGCTCCGCATTGGTGAATATTGAAGTGGTATTTGCCTCAAAGGTGACCTTTGCTGTTGCGAAATCTTCACCCTTGGTCTCGACCTCTGACCTGAACTCCTTGAAACTGCCGGTTACGGTGGTGATCATCATGTGCTTCACCTTGAACTGTATCTCACTGTGTGCGGGATCTATAACCCATTTTGTAGTTTCCATGGTTGTATTATCTGTTTTTTGTTAAACGTTTCTATTTCTGTTTATAAAACAACATACAGTTCAGATTGTTCAACATAAGGTGCACAAAACATATCCGGCTGCAAACGGCCGACTCTCCTTAAATAGTGTACCTCACACCCGTAAGCGCCTCCGACACTTCCCACAACCTGGCAGCGAGGTCTGGTTTATAAAGCCTGGCAGGATCATTTGTGAGGACGGGATAACCCTTTGTATTTCCCGGGCCATCCGGGCCGATGTATTCGCCTCCGCGAAGGTCAGGATTAGTGGCAGCAAACAGCGTTGGCAACGCTCCCATCGAAGCGGGCTGGGCTACTATCCTCATGAGCACCTTCATCACTCTGCCGGTCTCTCTTCCCGTCCCGCGGGAGAGGAGATTTGTGACACTGATACCCGGATGGCAGGCAACACTGATGGTTGTTGACCCGGCAACCTCAAGCCTGTTCTGCAGCTCCATGGCGAAAAGAAGATTGGCCAGCTTGCTCTGGCGGTAAAATGTCATGGGACTATACCCCTTTGAGCCGTCAAGATTGTCAAAATGAATCTTAGCACTCCTTGCGGCAATACTGCTGATGGTGACAATGCGCGACAACGGCGTGTTCATCACCACCGGAAGCAGATGACCGGTAAGGGCGAAATGACCGAGATGGTTTGTACCGAACTGAAGTTCAAAGCCATCCTTTGTCCTTTTATAAGGCGGAATCATCACTCCGGCATTGTTGATCAGCACATCAAGCCTGTCAAAACGGGCTGTATACTCTTCTGCAAATTTTCTGACCGATTCAAGATCGGCCAGGTCGAGGTTCATCACCGTCACAGGCAGCGATCCGTTCACGGGCCTGATCTTTGCAGCAGCCTTTTCCCCCTTCTCCCTGTTCCTTACTGCAAGAACCACCTCGGCTCCCTTTGACGCCAGAATTCCGGCCGCCTCAAAACCTATCCCGTGTGATGATCCGGTAATTACTATCCTCTTTCCGTTAAGTTCCCCGATTCTCCCGGTAGTCCATTTATTCATGTCAGTTCTTCAAAAAAAAAATAGAAAAAACAGCCTGTGGCTGAAAATCTGCCGTAAATATACAGAATGAAACTAAAGCTTCACTGAATAGGTAACGCCAAGAAGATTCTCATACGGCGGCTTTGTAACCCTGCTGTCGTTGTAAATATACTCGAGTCCGAAAGTATGCTTCTTGTTGAGAGTATATTCTATCCCTGCCATCGATCTCCACTTGTCAGCAACAAAATCGTTGGGATCAGAAAGCTGCAGATGCATCTCTGCATTTATATAGGGCTTTAACGGGATACCCCTGACATCATAGTCAAGTTCGAGCCTTACTCTTTGATACCATTGCGGTTCCCTGTCCTCCGGGTCCTTATAGTAAGTCCTGAACTGCTGCTGGATACGGTACCTGACTGAAAAGGTAAAACGGGCTACCGGGGGCGCCGTGCCCTTCATCTGAAAAAACCACCGGTGACGTGCGTGATACTGGTCGTCTTTTTCCTTCTGCTCGATGAACCGGTAATAAACGCCTGCATTGAAGTAGTCATTGAACTTGTACCTCAATCCGGGCTCCAGGTAAAACTTTTCTATATTCCCGGCATTTTCATTGGTCCTGACACTTGCTTCCAGATCAGCCCTGAGTCCCTTCCGGATATTCTTTGAAGCACTGGCCTCGTACCATATACCGTAATCAGTCTTCTGTCCCGCCGCAATCACGGAGAACAGCATAGTAATAAACACAACCGTTGCCTTTCTAATCATCGTCATTGTCATCCGGTTTAATGAATCCGTTCTGGTCAGCCAGGTTTACATTGCGTCCTCTGTCTTCGTAATAGATTATCATCCTGCAGGTGTCCTTCAGGAAATTAATCGCTCCTATCTCAACCTTCCTTATCTCCTTTATCCCTGTTCGCTGCTGCAGGTCAGCAATCAATTCGTCATACTTCTCCGGTACTATCAGGTTGATCTTTTCATAGACGATCGATTTGGATGAGATATGCCTCAGCAACCACACCTTCTCCAGTCCCAGGGTGATTAATATCACAGCCAGGTTGGCGAAGATGATCTCGATCATGCTTGTGCCTGCAGTAAGGGCATTGATCACCGAAATACCTATCACCAGGAAGAGGTATGTCATCTCCTTGATGGGCATCGGGTTTGTCCGGTACCTGATTATGCCGAAGATTGCGAACAGGCCAAGTGCAAACCCAATCTGAAGGCTGACGCTCTCAAGCAGGTAACAGAGCAGGAAAACCACGCTGGAAATGAGAATGTATGTAAACAGGTAATCCTTTCTCCTGGTAGTGCTGTAATAAAGCCAGCGCACCAGAACCATCATCACCACGAGGTTGATGCAGAAACGGAGCAACAACTCCGGTAATCCTGCGAAGCTGAACATACCCTGTCCGGCCATGACCACACTGCTATCGGGCAGCGTCATTCCTGTAATATTCATCCCTGATCCTGTTAATTAATAAAAACTTCGGTTTTAAATTATTTTGCCTGGCTGTCCTGTTTACCAGAGCCATGCCAACTGCATACTTACTGAATCCTGTCCTGCGCACCCCCATCTCCTTAAGCATGAGAAAGAATGGAGACATTGCCGTTGATTTGTCACTCTTGATCTCGGCAATTGCGAGGAAGGGCATTCTTACGCTGTCACCCCTGAGGTTGTTCCATGCCAGGTTATAGTCGATAGTTATTCTCTCGGATCTCTCCAGACTCACAAGGGTGATGCGGGTAAATGAGGTGTTTATGACAGGCTTCAGTGCCACTGCTTCCGGGGAGACAAGTTCCTCGAGGAACTCCCTGGACTGCTCAATGTGATTCATCTCGCCGGGCTCCTTTTCAAGCCGCGATTTGCGTGTGCGGCCCTTGTTCGACTTCTGCTTCACCTCCAGGAAGGTCAGCCCGTTCGACTCGTACGTCCTTATCCTGACCTTGGTTCTGTTGAGCTTACCGGTGATGTGCTGGGTATAGAACAGCAGGTCCGGAGTGTCAAAATATACTGTTTTGTAAGAGAATTCCCGCGTGCTTTCAATATCAAGGGCGCTGTAGTGCTGCTGCACCCTTCGGAGAAGATCCGGAAGCCTGCCTGCTGAAAAGAGATACTTGGTGTCAACGCGGTTCATGTACCTCACGGCGGAGATGCCATCCAGGTTCACCGGCTTAAATCCTTCAAGTATTTCAATTATGTCTGACAATTCACTCATTCCGGAACCCGCGCAAAGATAACAGACTTCGCGTAGGAAGAAAGCCCTTTTATCATGCCGGTGCAATTAAACTATAACGTTGCGGAAGGGTGATACATTGCCGGTGACACCTCCCGGTTCAGTGACTCCGGACCATTCCGGCCATTGAATCAGAATCCCCTGAACCAGGCCTGGAACTGGTCACCTAACCATGGCACCGGCCTCTGCTCTCCCTGTATTGACCAGATGAGACTCATCAGCCAGCCAACGAACAGGAGGATGCCGCCCACAGCCCAGATCACCGGACCAACGACAGGAAGCACCCGGAGAATCGTTAATGCCAGCCATACTATTATAAATCCGAGGTTCTGCCTGATATAAAAACTGGCCAGCTCTTCCTTTTTACTTGAATTGACAATAAGGGCAATTATCCACCCGATAACAAAAAGGTGGGAAACAATGGCCTTCGTCTTTGCATCCATGATATTTTGATTTAGGTTTATCCAAAAATAGCCATAAAACCGTCATGTAACCGGTTAAAATAAAAAATTTCGGCTAAAACAACAGGATAAGGAACAGGGTCCGGACGATTGTATATTTTTGTGCGCTGATATTTCCGGGCATGAACTATATTACGTCTCACACGGGGGAATTTGCCGCTCTGGCCGTGGCAATCTTCTGGACTATTACCGCACTGGCATTCGAGTCAGCCAGCCGCAAAGTCGGCTCCCTGACAGTAAACATCCTCAGGCTGAGCATGGCTTTCTTCTTCATCGGAATCTATACCCTGATTGCCCGCGGTCATTTCCTGCCTCTCGATGCCAGCATCCACAACTGGATCTGGCTGGGACTCTCGGGGATAGTGGGGCTGGTTCTGGGTGATTACTACCTGTTCCGCTCCTATCCGCTCATTGGTTCAAGGTTCGCGATGCTGATAATGACACTGGCTCCGCCGCTCGCAGCCATCTTCGGCTATTTCATCCTTGGTGAATCGCTGAACCTGATGCAGATGACTGGAATGATTGTTGTGATCTTCGGTATCAGCCTGGCCATCTTCAATAAGCCCGTCAGGGGAGAAAGACTCTCCATTAAGATAGCGCCGGCCGGACTTCTATTTGCATTCATCGGTGCAATTGGCCAGGGCCTTGGAATAGTGCTCAGCAAGTACGGTATGGAGGAGTATAATGCATTCGCTTCCACACAGATACGAATAATAGCAGGGATTGCCGGATTCTCAATAATAATTACTCTCCTCAGGCGATGGGGAAATGTAGCAGCAGCGCTGAAAAATCCGCCTGCCATGAAAGCGCTGATTCTGGGTGCATTCTTCGGCCCGTTCCTGGGAATATCATTTTCACTTCTTTCGGTCAAGCACACCCAGGCCGGTATTGCATCAACCATAATGGCAATTGTGCCTGTGCTGATACTTGCTCCCTCAGCATGGATCTACAAGGAAAAAATCACAGCCGTTGAGATTGCCGGGGCGATCATCAGCGTAGCAGGCGTTGCCTTTTTCTTTATCTGATTGCCCTGCCTGCCGGGAAACAGCTGTAAAGCCTCACAACGGTCAGCCGCCTCACTCTCCTTTACGCCCCCTCTCTCTTTTGTTATTGCGTGGCATTCAGTCCGTCGGTTATTGCCTGAAGGAGCTTTCCTCCAACATCTTCAGTGTACTCCCAGAACATGACGCCCCCCAGCCCTTTTTCCCTGACATACTTCATCCTGGCAGCGATGGAGGTCACGTCCTCGTAAGAGACAAAGACCGAGTCACTTTCATTCCAGAGGAAGGGTGAAGCAGCCGAAGAGTCATAGAACCTGGTGAAGGCGGGATTGTCAAGGGCTTCGAGCACCTCAGCGTATGGCATGCCGGCTCCCGTGGTGGCGGCTTCCCGGTAAAGTCCGTTGTTTATCGGCTCCACCCCTTTCCATATCCTCCCGTAGAACGGAATCCCGAAATTCAGTTTCGCAGGCGGCACCCCCGCTTTCAGGTGCAGCTCCACTGCCTTGTCAGTGGCATCGCCGTCAGGCGCATCAAAGGATGAGATGTGCAGGTTGGCATGATGCCCCGTCTGATAACTGGCGCCGTGATGAAAATCATAGGTCATGATATTGATGAAATCCAGATATTGTGAGAGCGGCCCGAGCTCCGTATTGGCAGCATAGACCTCACTGGCGCCCGTGGCGATGGTCAGGAGGTATTTGTCCTTCCTCCCCTCTGCCGCAGCCAGTGAGTCAATGTGTTTCCTGACACACTCAAGCATCAGTGTGAAGTTGTGCACGTCCTCAGTCCTGTATGTATTCCCGGCACCCGGATGATTCGGATATTCCCAGTCGATGTCAATCCCGTCAAGGGAATATTCCTTAATGAACCTTGCGGCACTCGCCGCGAAGCGATTTCGCGAAGAGTCAGTAAGAGCTGCATCGGAGAAATTTCCTGACCACCCCCACCCCCCTACGGAGATGAGGATTCTGAGATCAGGATTGACCTTCTTCAGTGCGTTAAGGGCCCTTATGTCATCTGCATTCATGTCAGTATTGTCAATGCCCTCGCTTCCGAACATCACCTCACCGTTGATGATATTTGCGAAGGCATAGTTTATGTGGGTCAGGCTCGATGCATTGATCTGTGAAAAGTCGAAGTTCCTGAAGCCGGCCACATAACCGACAACCATAAGGTCAGGAGAGTTATTCGTGCTGCCGCACGATAACGCTATGAAGGACAGACAGGTAAGGATGATGGCGAGGTTTTTTCTCATACTCCCGGTATTACTTGGATCACTGCAATTTATAAAAAAATACAAATGCAAGACGTGCAAGGCAATCACAGCCCGTCATTTGCGTTATCCGTTATATTTGTTCCGGAAAAACCGGAAACAATGACAGAACAGGAATTCGATAACAGGGTAAAGCGCCTTTTTGATGATCATGAAAAACTCATCAGCAGGCCCAATATTAAGATGGAAGGCGGCAACGGAATCTTCGACAGGTACCTCCATCCGATAATCACACGCGATCATTCGCCGGTGTTCTGGAGGTATGACCTTGATTACCGCAGCAATCCCCATCTTATGACACGCCTTGGCATCAACACCACCTTCAACGCCGGCGCAATAAAGCATGACGGCAAATACTGCCTGGCAATAAGGACGGAGGGCTTCGACGTCAAATCGTTTTTTGCCATAGCAGAGAGCCCGAACGGCATCGATAACTGGCGCTTCAGGAACAGGCCCGTCGTGATGCCGGTAACCGGTGACCCTGAAATGAACGTTTATGACATCAGGCTGACCAGACACGAAGACGGATGGATTTATGGCCTTTTCTGCGCAGAGCGAAAGGATAAGAGCAAGCCTGACGATTCATCCGCGGCACTTGCCAGTTGCGGTATTGCCCGTACCAGGGACCTCGACAACTGGGAGAGACTCGACGACCTGAAATCAGGAGCGGCACAGCAGAGAAATTGTGTTCTTCACCCCGAATTTGTCAACGGTAAATACATGATCTACACCAGGCCACAGTCAGGCTTCATCGAGACCGGTGACAGCGGTATATCAGCAGGATTCTGTGACAGCATGGAACATGCGGAGCTTGGTGAGGAGATACTTGTCGATCCGCGTCAGTACCATACGGTAAAAGAGGTGAAGAACGGCCAGGGACCGGCACCCCTGAAGACAGAATACGGATGGATACACCTTGCCCACGGCGTCAGGAGAACAGCAGCCGGACTTCGCTACACCCTCTACCTCTTCATGACCTCCCCGGAAGAACCGTGGAGAGTCATAAAAAGACCCTCGGGACACTTCATTGAACCACTTGAGGATGAAAGAGTAGGCGATGTCTCGAACGTGGTCTTCAGCAACGGCTGGATTGCTGATGATGATGGCACGGTCTTTGTTTACTATGCCAGCTCAGATACGAGAATGCACGTGGCAACGACAACTATAGAGAAACTGATTGATTATGTGTTGAATACACCGGAAGACGCTGGTCGCACACAGTTATGTGCAGCACAGCGCGACCGGATGATTGAAAATAATCTGAAAATAATGGCTCAAAAATATCCATATATCAGATTTTGATTTATGTTTGCGCCTCAAATTCCGGGCATAGATTTCACCACCAGATTGAAGGCTGTGAATAACTCAGACTCAGACAGGTTATGAAATTGAAAACCAGATATTATCAGGCACTGTTTGCATGTTAATATCTTTTGACCGGAGCAGAAACCGAAGGTTATCCAATTAATAACTTA
>JAVEXM010000104.1:0-8970 GCA_034004025.1 Bacteroidales bacterium | reverse complement strand
ATAACGCTCTCGATGTCTATGTCAACGGCGGCATGGAGGGCACGGTGGCTACCGACGGCATGACGCTCGATGCCGATGTAGGTCTGCGACTTAAGGCGGGCGGTAAGATTGTATCGAAGAAGTTCACACTGCTGGACAACTACTACTCTCTCTGGAAATACAAGAAGCCCGATTATCACGGCTATGATATGGTGATCCACGAGGCATGTGCCTGGGGCGACTATGTTGCGGGCGAGGTGCACAGCCTCGTGCCGGGCAACAGGCCTGGAGTATTGGATACAGTCCCCTACAGCGGATCGCTGACGGTGATCGTTGACCATCCGACGGGCAGCAACAGTGAATACACCGTTAATACTGACGGTGAAGGGGTCTTCATTGCCAGGGCTGTTCCCCTGAAGAATGGAGACAGGGTGATGGTCAGGCTGGCCGGAGTCCCCAATGCCAGTCCTGCCGTTGATGCAACCATACCTTTCAAGGAGATACGGCTCTGGTCTGCCGATTACTTTGCGGGCCTGGCTGAAGGTTCGGTGGCCGGCTCCAGGAGCAAATGGGCCAGACTAGCCGCCTCACCGCAGGCAGTTACACCGGGCGCGGCAGCAGCCCTTGCTGGCAGCTCGCCGGCAGACAGGTTCAAGGGGGTGATCCCGCAGCAGGAGGCGGTGAAGCGTATCAATGAGTTCAGGAACAGCCTCACCGTTTACCGCGGTCCTATAGAGTTCATCACCCAGACAGGTCATACCGCCGTTCTCCGGGGTAATGCACCGCTGGGCACTGCACCGCAGGGCTCCAGGTCTCAGGGCACCGCCCCGCAGGGAACGAAGACGCAGGGGGCAACCGCCGCCCGCACCGGCGCTGCGCAGGCCGCTGCCCCGCGGGCCACTGTGCCGCAGGCAGCCCGGGCTCAGGCAACAGCACCGCAGGCATCCAGGGCACAGTCACTTGCTGACAAGCCGATGCCCAACCGCGGGACTGTCAACTCGCCTCTAGGTACCTTCTCTGTCTCAGGACTGACCTTTGAGCCCGGACAGAAGGTGAAGGCACGTGCCGTGATCGAGGGTTTCACCGTAGAATCTGAGTGGGTAGAGACGGAAGGTCTCCTTGTATCAGCTATTGAGCATGAGGACCTTTCATTCTCCTCCAGACCGGGACTCGAAACGGTATCAGCTGGCAACAGCTTCGTGGTGGTCAGTGCCATACACGGCGAGACAGCCCCGACAGGCAACGTCAGGATGGTCAAGGGTGCCGATGCTCCCCACGCTTCACTCACTGCCCCCGACCCGGTGCCTGAATTCCCTGAAGCAAAGAAGGCTAAAGTATGGTTCAGTAAGAGCATTCCCCTGGCGCCTCTGGAGGGGCATCCGGGAGCTGCCATAGCTTCCACAGGGCCCTGGAGTACGGCATATAGCTATATGTCGCCGGGAGATGCTCTTATACCGGACAAGAACCGCAAGCACCCGTTTGAGATGGTGACTTATGTTTACAAGAACAAGAATCTGGGCTACAGCAGTTTCATCGATGAATGTGCATCATGCACCTCGCCGGCAAGTGTGGTGGAGAGGATCGGTAAAGACATCAATCCCGGCCTGTCTGAGATGCCTCGTGGACCCGTGATGCAGCCAAAGATGACTGTGCCTTCAAAACAACAGCAGGTGACACAACCAAAGATAATAAGATAGCGGAAGTCACTGCCCGAACACCACCCTGACACTGTCGGTTTCGAGCCTTGTGACCAGCCATCTGTAGACCTGTTCCTTTTCCTGATCTTTCAACCCCTTCTTGCCCAGGGTCAGCACCACCATGGCGAGAGTGTCAGGAGACTGTTTCTCCTGCACGTAACTGAGGGTCTCGGAAAAGGAGACACCGGTGATCTGAGGATAGAGGATAGCCAGCTCTGATAGCAGCTGGCCTCCTCTCTCCTTCTTTTCGGCGATACTTGTCAGGGTGGCGTTTCTCTCCCTTATAACCAGGTTCAGACGGTTGATCTCTCCCTTGAGGGTCTCCACCTCACTGTTCTTCAGTGCTATGTCAGCATAGGAAAAGCCCTGCCGGAACTCTACGCTCACATCCTTGAGAGAGAAATCCTCTGCCCGTGCAGTAATCTCTTCCTTCTGCTGTTCAGTAAGAGAGGAGCCTCCGTAAACAAGCCTGATGGTTCTCGTCTTCGGTTCGATGTCATGTCTGAGGAGGTAGTTGCCCTCAACCACATTAATATTCTCAATGTATCTCCCGGCTCTCTCCATGAAGTTCTCCTTCTGTACCAGGTTGTAACCGAAGTAGATGCTTGGAATGAGTACAAGTGCAAGAACGAAGGAGATCATCCGGTTGATCCTCTTCTTCTGTCCGTCATCAACAAGGCTTCTTATGGGAAACTTGAGAATCTGTGAGATGAGGAGTGCCGACAGGGCAATGAATACGGTGTTGATGGTGAAGAGGTAGAGGGCTCCGAAAAAATAGGGGAACTGTCCTGTCGCGAGCCCGTACCCTGCCGTGCAGAGAGGAGGCATCAGGGCCGTGGCGATGGCAACACCCGGGATAACGTTGCCTTTCTTGGTGCTGGTGATGGCTACAATCCCCGCCATGCCGCCGAAGAAGGCTATAAGCACGTCATAGATTGTAGGGCTGGTGCGTGCCAGCAGCTCCGAGTGCGCCGTGGAGATAGGGGTGATGGCAAAATAAGCGGTGGAGGCAATGAGACCGGCACCCACGGCGAATGTGTAGTTCTTGACTGCCTGACGGAAGAGGGGGAAATCGTAGGTGGCAATGCTGTACCCGATGCCGTTGATAGGCCCCATCAGCGGTGAGATGAGCATCGCGCCGATAATTACAGCCGTAGAGTTCATGTTGAGCCCTACTGAGGCTACCAGAATGGCAAAGACGAGGATCCAGAGATTGGTGCCCTTGAAGACGAGCTCCCTCTCTATGGTCTCATGGATGTTTTCATACTCATCCAGATCGCTCTCCAGGTTGATCACCTGTAACAGCCGTCGGAGATTCCTGTTGTATTTCATGGGGCACAGATTAGAGATGCAAATATATTAAAAAGCATTTAGGGAATAGTCAATAGGCAGTGATCAGTCTTCAGTCCACAGCCCACAGTCCTCAGTCCTCAGTCCACAGCTCACAGTCCTCAGTCCTCAGTCAATCAATTAGTTACATACCGCCAGCTTTCAACTGCTGACTGCTGACTGCTGACTGTCGACTGAAGAGTGCCGACTGCAGACTGAAGACTGCAGACTGAACACGCAGTGTTTGGAAGCGTTATGCAAATAATGTACATTTGCCCTGCACTAAAACTCACATGACATGATTAAGGTAAATGAGTATTTCGACGGCAAGGTTAAGTCGCTGGCTCTTGAGAATGAGGATGGCACCGTAACAGTGGGTGTTATGGCTGCCGGCGAGTTTGAATTCGGCACCTCAACGGTGGAACATATGACGGTGATCTCCGGCTCCATGGCGGTCCTCCTCCCCGGTGAGACCGACTGGAAGAGCTACAAACCCTATGATACCTTCATTGTGCAGGCCGGACAGCGTTTCGGGGTCAGAACGGAACAACCCTGTGCATACAGGTGCCTCTATAAGTAATCTCCCGGAGAGTTATGGCAGGACATAAGGGGCAACCCTACTACGATATCTTCCTCAGCTACGAGATGTGGCTCGAGACAGTAAAGAAGGAGAGGATCCTCGACGGTGAGGGCTTTGCCCTGCTGCTCGACCTTGACAGGACGGGATCGCTGACAGCTTCGGCACGCAACCAGGGGATGAGCTACCGCAAGGCCTGGGGCATACTGCACGATGTGGAGCAGTACCTGGGCTTCAAACTGGTGGACAAGCGACGCGGCGGTGCCTCCGGCGGCCGCACCCTGCTCTCCTCCGACGGCAGGCAGCTGGTGAGCGCCTACAACAGCCTCCGCCATGAGACCGATATTGCCATGAAGAGCATAGCAAAGGTGTTCTTCAATCGTATTAATGAGATAAACGGCAGCAAATGAGGATAATACAGGCAACAGCGCTGTTGCTGCTTTTCACCCTGGCAGGGTGTGGCGGCCGCAGCAGCGTTCAGACGCTAACCATATTTCACGCCGGCAGCCTCTCGGTACCGGTCAGGGAGCTGAGCAAGGCTTTTGAAGAGGCCAACAGCGGTGTCAGGGTTCTTTCCGAGGCTGCCGGCAGCCTCCATTCAGCGAGGAAGATCACAGAACTGGGCAGGAGCTGTGACATCATGCTCTCCGCCGACCATTATGTCGTCAGCTCGATGCTGATACCCCGCTATGCCTCGTGGAACATTCACTTTGCAACCAACGAGCTGGTGATTGCCTACAGGGATGAATCTGCATATGCCTCTGACATCAACGCAGAGAACTGGGCCTCGATACTCCTCAGGGATGATGTCATCATCGGTCGGAGTGACCCTGACGCGGACCCATGCGGATACCGTACCGTCTTCGCAGCCAGGCTGGCAGAGGAATTATACGGCAGGCCCGGGCTGGCCGACTCGCTGCTGGGCAAGGATACGGAATACATAAGGCCCAAGGAGGTCGACCTGGTGGCACTGGCAGAGACGGGAGTCATTGACTATATGTTCCAGTACAGATCGGTGGCAATACAGCACGGTCTCAGGTTCCTCGAACTGCCCGACGATATCAACCTGTCGTCGCCTGCCATGGCCGACCATTATGCCACCGTCTCCTACATGGTTCCGGGAGAAGCTCCCGGCCAGCGTACAGAGGTGAGGGGCAGTTACATAAGCTATTCGGGCACCGTCACCGACGATGCACCGCAGAAAGATCTGGCCATGAAGTTCTTTGCCTTCATGCTCAGCGATGAGGGTGTTTCCGTCTTCCGGGAGGCAGGACAGGAGCCGCTCCGCCCTGCCGTAGCTGACGATCCTGAGGCTGTACCGGCCCCGCTGCAAAAGTATCTCTCCCTCTCCTCAGAATGAACATCTGTCCATGAAAGGTCATACGCTCTTCAACTGGATCTTTACGATACTTGCCTCGCTGGTGCTGCTCTTCATCATTGCGCCGCTGGCAGGCATGTTCTTCGACTCGTCATTCAGTGAAGTGCGGACCACGGCGGCTGACCCCGCCGTCCGCCGGAGCGTGTGGTTTACCCTTGCCATAGCCTTTGCATCCACACTCTTCTTTGCTGTCGGTGCCGTGCCGCTGGCATGGATCATGGCCAGAAAGAAGTTTCCCCTCAAGAGGGTGGTGCAGGGTATCATTGACCTGCCCGTGGTGCTGCCTCACACTGCCGCCGGCATAGCCCTGCTGGGCTTCATATCGCGTGAGGGAGTGCTGGGAGGAGCGGCACAGAAAGCCGGCATACTGCTGGTGAACAACGGTGCCGGCATTGCCCTCGCCATGGCCTTCGTCAGCCTACCCTTCCTCATCAACGCCGCCCGCGACGGCTTTGCGGCCGTGCCTGAGCGGACAGAGAAGGCTGCCCTGACGCTGGGCGCCAGCCAGACACGCATATTCTTTACCGTCTCGCTGCCGCAGGCATGGCGCTCCGTGGTCTCAGGCTTCATCATGATGTTCGCCAGGGGTATGAGCGAGTTCGGAGCCGTGGTCATCATCGCATACCATCCCATGATAGCCCCGGTGCTGATCTATGACCGCTTCAACACCTACGGTATCAGCGCGGCACGGCCGGCATCAATAATATTCATCCTCGTGGCCCTCCTTTTCTTTGTGCTCTTCAGGGTGCTGGCAACGGAGAGGCGCGTATTGTTCAGAAGGGAGGACGATGCTTCGGACTGAGAAACTGAGCAAACGGATTGACGCCTTCTCACTGAGGGATATCTCCATCGAGGTGGGGAAGGGCGACTACTACGTGCTGCTCGGCCGCTCCGGGGCGGGGAAGACACAGCTGCTGGAGCTGATATGCGGACTGATGAACCCTGACAGTGGAAGGATATACCTCGAAGGTGAGGATATCACCTACAAGAGGGTGCAGGAGAGGGGTATAGGCATGGTATTCCAGGATCTGAGCCTCTTTCCTCACTATTCGGTTAAGGATAATATCATGTATCCTCTCAGGGTGAGGAAGATGGATCTGAAGGAGAGGGTTGACAGGGTGCAGCGTGCCGCCGCCGGGATGAATATCACGGACCTGTTGCTGCGCCGGCCTGACACCCTGTCGGGAGGAGAGAAGCAGAGGGTGGCACTGGCCCGCACGCTGGTGACAGACCCGAAGATACTGCTCCTCGATGAGCCTATGGCCTCTGTCGATGCCAGCCTCAAGGACAGCATCAGGAGACTGCTGCGACGCCTGAACAGGAACGGGCAGACCATCATCCATGTCACGCACGACTTCGGGGAGGCAATAAGCCTCGCAAGCAGGGTGGGGGTGATACATAACGGGAAGATAATACAGGAGGGAACACCGCTGGATGTCTTCAATCACCCGGTGAACAGGTTTGTGGCACGCTACGCGGGGATAAAAAACTTCTTCAGGGTCACCTTCATCACATCGTACAAGAGCGCCTCGGCTATCTCCGAAAAGAGGACAAGGTTCAGACTGCCGCGCGGTGAGTATCCTTCATCAGGACTGCTCATCATAGGCAGCAGCGAGGTGCTGCTCTCACGGCAGGGAGCCTCCGGGTTCGGGATCAACAATATACGCGGTGTCATCGATGATATCGTTCCTTCTCCCACCGGTTTTGAGATCACCGTTAACGCCGGGGATTACTTCTATGCTGACATCACTCACCGCGAGATGGAGGAGAGTCACTTCATCACCGGAGATAAAATCTACGTATCATTTCGCCCTGAATCACTGCGTATAGTGGGCAACGGCGAGGACACCAAAGAATATTGAACAGTCATGATAACATTTGAGGAAGCTTACAACACAGTAATGGCACATGTTTTCCGCACCGGCACGGAGCAGGTGAAGGTTGGCGATGCCGTCGGCCGCGCCCTGGCCGCGCCGGTGAAGAGCGACATGGACATGCCGCCGTGGAACAAGAGTGCCGTTGACGGCTATGCATGCCGGCATGAGGACCTCGGCAGTGAGCTGAGGGTCCTGGAGACGATAGCCGCGGGGGTGCTGCCCCTGAAGGAGGTGACTCCCGGCACCTGCTCGCGCATAATGACAGGCGCTGCCGTACCGGCAGGTGCCGACTATGTCTTTATGCTCGAGGATACAGAAGAGAGGGAGGGAGGTACGGTGCGCTTTACGGGCCGGGCCGGTAACACCAACATAGCAAGGGCAGCGGAGGATCTCAGAAAAGGACAGACAGCTCTCAGGGCGGGACAGTATGTAAGAGCGCAGCACGCAGGCGTGCTTGCCGTTGTTGGTGCCACAGAGGTGACGGTGAGTTGCCGACCTACAGTGGGTATCATCAGCACCGGCGATGAGCTGGTGGAGCCCGACCGGATGCCGGAAGGAGCACAGATACGCAACAGCAATGCCAGCCAGCTGATGGCACAGGTGAGCAGGGCAGGGGCAATGGCAAAGTACTACGGTATTGCCCGCGACGAGGAGGCAGCAATAGAAGCGCTGCTTAGCAGGGCACTGAAGGAGAACGATGTGGTGCTTATCTCCGGCGGCGTCTCCTTTGGCGACTTCGACCTGGTGCCCGGGGTGATGCGCAAGCTGGGGCTGTCGGTCCATTTTGACCAGGTGGCCATGCAACCCGGAAAACCCCTTACCTTCTGCACCGGAGAGAAGAGGGCAGTGTTCGGTCTTCCCGGCAACCCGGTATCCGTCTTCGTGCAGTTCGAGGTGATGGTGAGACCGTACCTCGACAGGATGGTTGGAGTGACAGCCGAGACGCCCCACATCCTCATGCCACTGGCAGCTGACTACTCTCGCAAGAGGGCCGAAAGGCTGGCATGGATACCCTTTATCGTCACGCCCTCGGGTGAGGCCATGCCGGTGGAGTATCACGGGTCAGGACATATATCGGCACTGCCGGAGGCATGGGGGCTTATCACCATACCGCGCGGACAGAGCTGGATACAGAAAGGAGAGATGGTAAGTGTTAGACAGATTTGACAGAACGATAAACTACCTGCGCATATCGGTCACCGACCGGTGCAACCTGCGCTGCCGCTACTGCATGCCGGCGGAGGGGGTGAAGCTCATCAGGCATGAGGATATACTCACCTATGATGAGATCACTGAATTCACAAGGGTGGCGGTGGCTGCCGGGATAAACAAGGTGAGGGTCACCGGCGGCGAGCCGCTGGTAAGGAAAGGGATAACAAACCTGATCTCGATGCTCGCTGCCATTGAAGGTATTACCGACCTGTCGATGTCGACCAACGGGATTTTCCTTGCTGATTATGCTGACGGACTGGCTGCGGCAGGGTTGATGAGAGTGAACATCAGCCTCGACACCCTCGATGCGGAGAAATACAGGTATGTCACCCGCGGCGGTGATATAAATGCCGTCTTCAGGGGCATTGAGGCGGCGCAGAGGGCAGGACTGAGGCCGGTGAAGATCAACTGCGTCATCAAAACCACCCCCGAAGAGGAGGATGCACGTGCTGTAGCCAACTTCTGCGTGGAAAAGGGACTGGAGGTGCGTTTCATCAGGCAGATGGATCTGGCCCATGGTACCTTCTCCGTCGTCCACGGCGGCACCGGCGGACACTGCGCCCGCTGCAACAGGCTGCGGCTTACCCCTGAGGGGCTCCTGAAACCCTGCCTCTTCAGCGATATAGGCTACAGCATCCGGGAGCTGGGGGCAGAGGAGGCCATCAGACTGGCATTGATAAACAAACCGGAAAAGGGAACGGTGAACCACCTTAACGGATTTTACAACATAGGAGGCTGAAAAATGAGAGAACTGACACATACAGACGAGAGCGGCAGGGCGCATATGGTAGATACCGGCGGCAAGCCGGTGCAGCACCGCACGGCGGTCGCATCCGGAAGGATAAACATGCAGCCGGAGACACTGCGGCTGGTGGCTGAGAATATGATGAAGAAGGGCGATGTCATCACCGTGGCCGAGAT
>JAVEXM010000103.1:0-9173 GCA_034004025.1 Bacteroidales bacterium | reverse complement strand
TCTGTTGCCGTTCCCTGTGCCTTTCCTTTTACGGCGATGGTCACACCCGGGAGGGGTTCGCCTTTGGTTCCCGTAACTTTGCCGGAGATCTTCTGCTGCTGGATACCCTCTGCCACATTCAGGTATTTTGGGGCAAGGATTATCTTACGGTCGATGATGGTATGTGTTACCTCTGTCCCGGCAAAGAGCCGGTCGAGAATAACATCGATTACCTGGTTCTCTGCAGTGATGGAGACCTTTCTTTCGGTGTCAAGCAGTTTCTCGTTGTAGAGGAAGAAGAACTCCGTCTCATCCTCTATTTTGTCGAGCACTGCCACCAGCCTGGCATCGGTGACATCAAGGGAGAGCCTTGTCTTCTGGGAGTATGCGTCTGTTGCATGCGCCTGCAGGATCCCAAGTACCAGAAGTGCAAATACTATACGCATCGTTAGAAGGATTTTTTTCAGGGGGTGGTCAAATGTGCTCCCCCGGAGTTTGGTTTTTTTCATAACTTTGTAAGTTTTCAGGTTAAAAAATGTCATTACTGATGTTTTTTAAGGAAATCGTTGCAGCGATTTCCTTTTTTTGTCTGTTCAGGGACCGTTATTCTTTTTCATTTGGTTGGAGGGTTGGTTAACAGGTTCTATTTGAGATATATTTTTACCGTGCTTTTGGCATAGGTTGAATCCTCAGACAGCTCCCGCGGGGTAATTTCATACCTTATCGGCGATGTCATGCTCAGGAACTTGAGTACCTCTTCCAGGGGATCATCTTCGAAGGTTGCGCGGAAGGAGTATTTTTCCAGTTCACTGTCCATGAGCTCAACCTTTACATTGTACCATCTTTCGATTCTTCTTGCCACCTCCGACATGCTGTCGCTCCTGAAGGTCAGCTTCCCCTCTGTCCATGACGAATATTTGCCGGGGTCGGCGATGCTTCTGTGAGCCTGGCCATCCTGGTACACCAGCCTTTCGGAAGGTTGCATGACCATCCCCTCTTCATAGCTCCCGCAGTTGACCATAACGCTTCCTGTCTCAAGCACCACTTCCGCGTACCTCTCTTCAGGATAGGCACTTACGTTGAAAGTGGTGCCCAGAACGGTAAGCTGGAGATCTTCGGTTACAACACTGAAGGGGTGACTCTCGTCGCGGGTAACCTCGAACCATGCCTCGCCCGTGAGAGAGACATCCCTTTTCAGGTCGAAGGGCATTGTGTAGGTTAGTGTTGATCCGCTGTTGAGCATACCTTCTGTCCCGTCGGGCAGGGAGAAAGCCACACGTGATCCGTGAGGGGCATAGATCGATGCAACGGCGGGCCGGGCTAAACTACCGTCCTTACCCCTGAGAAGCATGAACCCGGCGGCGAGCAATACCGGCAGCAGGATTACAGCTGCGGCTCTGGCATAGATGCGGGTCAATCTTCTTACAACGCTCTCCTTCCTGCGGAATTCAGTGAGACTGATCTGATGATGAATGCTGTCAAGCAGTGGACGGAGCCTGTCCCCTGCGTTTATATCACTCCTGATGAACTCGTTCCAGTCGTTTTCAATATAATTTCTGAGAATCCCGTTCCTCTCTCCGGCAGCCAGCATTGAGATGACATCTTCAGTCTCCTTTGCTGATGCTGTGCCACTGACGTGGTTGACGATCTTCTCTTCGTCCTCTTTACTTAATTTCATTTATTTTCAAGTTGATTGCGGACAACCTGTTTTCCTGTCCGCATAGATACATTACCCGTGACGAAAGAAAATCTCACATAAAAAACTGAAAAATTTCGCAGGTGTTGAAAATTACATTCCGTCAAAAGACGAAGAGCGAGATAAAAAGCAGTACCGCCAGGCTTTCGGAACCAAGTTTTGACCTCAGGACCTTAAGGGTGGCGGAGACATAATTGTCAACGGTACCGACAGAAAGCCCAAGTTCTGCAGCCACCTCTCCTGACGGTTTCCCATCTATCCTGTTCAGCTCGAATGCCCTCTTCTGTTTCAAAGGCAGGCCGGCTAAAACCTTCTCCACCTCTCCGAGTACTGACCGGTATTCCGTTCCTTCTTCAGCTGAGGAGGATGATTCCCGGTTCCGGTAAACAGTCTCTTCAATATATTTCTTCAGATAGCTCTTTCGCCTGAAGAGCTTGCAGATATCGTTGTAGGCGATGGTGAACAGGTATGCACTGAATGAAAGCTCCTTGTCGATCCTGCCTCGGTTTTCCCACAGCCTGAGAAAGACAGACTGCACCAGCTCCTCGGCCTCAGCCTCCGACCTGAGGTATTTCAGGGCAAAGGCGTGGATCTTACCTGCAAAATCCTCATAGATCTGATCAAAGGCTTCGAGATCTCCCCGCCGGAGTTTTTCTATCAGGTCCCTATTGACAGCGTTCACTTTTTTATAAAATTGCAGTCTGTCAAATATAAGCTACATCTGCCTTTTATCCTATTTTCTGAAATATTTCGGATGGAACCGGCAGCCATCGTCAACAGGTTATAAATATATGTCAAACCTTTTCGACCGTATCCGATAATTGCGAAAACTATGTTAATTTGGAGGTTCCAAAAGAGATTACAGATGAACATACAAACACCTTTCGGGAAACTGCTGGTTGTCACATTAATAATGACAATTTTCTGCATCGGCAATGCCGGGGCTCAGAGGCTGAAGGCCGGGCCCCAGGACCTCTCCTTCTTTTCATCGGTGGATGATGCAGACCAGCCATATGCCGTATATATCCCTGACAACTTTGACGAGTCAAGATCCTATCCGCTGGTGGTTTTTCTTCACGGGGCCTGGTCCAACCACCGTCTCGGGCTGAGGCGGCTGTTTGGTGTGGGCAACAGCCAGGGTTACGATTTCATCAAGCCGGGAAGCGTGCCATATGAGAATGATGTTGAGGCAACCAGGTACTGGCCGCCGTTCACGCCTGTGGATTACATAGCAGCAGCACCGTATGCCCGCGGTACGGCAGGATACCAGGGGATCCCCGAGATGGACGTGTACGAGATGATTGATGATCTCAAGTCGCGCTTCCTGATAGATGAAGAGCGCATTTACCTCACCGGCCTCTCCATGGGAGGAGGAGGCACCCTCTGGCTGGGCCTGACACGTCCTGATCTGTGGGCAGCCATTGCCCCGGTATGCCCGGCACCACCGGAAGGAACCACTGAGCTTGCAGGAAACGCCTCTAACCTGCCGGTTCACCTCTTCATCGGGGACAAGGACTTTCTCTACCCCGTGGCAACCGGATGGAAGGCAGAGCTGGAGAAAAAAGCGCAGAGGCTCGATTACATTGAATACCCCGGTGTGGGCCACAACAGCTGGGAGTGGGCATACAAGGACGGATTCATCTTTGAGTGGTTCTCGCAGTTCAGGAGAGATCTTTACCCTGAGCAGGTTAAGTTCAGCTCCATGTGGTTCAGATACAACAGGGCCTACTGGGTAAAGTTTGATGATCTTGTGCCGGGTGAGATGGCAACAATCGATGCAAAATTCACCGGAAACAACCGTATCGAAGTGCAGACCTCCGGCCTTGGGGCTTTTACCCTGAATCTTGACGGTCATCCGATGTTTGATGCGGCAAAGAAGGTCTCTGTCACTGTTGACGGCCGCACCTTCTCAGTGAAGAGTGGCGATGCCGTCTCCTTCACAAAAACCAGGGATAGCTGGGTAAACAGAAAATTCACCACCGGTCTTACAGCCAAGCAGCCGGGCGGTGAGGGCCCGATATCGGCAGCCGTTGCCGGGAGTCATCTCTATGTTTACGGTACCGGCGGCAATCCGTCAGGTGAAGAGCTGGCTGCCCGCAGGGCGCAGGCGGCTACTGCGGCCGACTGGATGGGACGCGGAGGAAGGATAATGGTTTTTCCGCGCGTCATCTCCGATCAGCAGGTCAGGCAAAGCGATTATGTCACCTCCAACCTGGTCCTCTTTGGCACCAGGGAGACAAACGCCATCATAGAAAAATTTGCCGACAGGCTTCCCCTGCATCTTGACGCTGACGCGGCGGACTACGGCCTGCTCTATATCTACCCGATGAACAGGCATTACCTGCTTATCAACTCAGGACTTCCATGGTGGACCCCGCCGAAACAGGCTGCCGGAGAACAGGGACTGACCTTTCTGGGCTCGAATGTCGAGATGCTGAAAAAATACGGCGATTTCATACTGTTCCGCGAGACTCCTGACAATGTAATCAGCCAGGGGAATTTTGACAACGAATGGAAACTTGCGGCAGATGATGCTGCCGCGCTGAAATCCTCCGGCGTAATAGACCTGCGGTAGATCTGTTCATCAGTGTTATGGCAAATGCCATTCGATCCGTTTAACTAAAGTCTGGAAAAGAATGAAACTTACATGAGCAACAGTACACAACAGGATTTATTTAAATAATTCATGTGAGTTTCATTCGAACAATGAAATAAGTAAGCAAATGAGCCTTGCATGAGTATCAACTCAAAAAACATGATTATTCTTTTCTGTAAGTTCCATTTGACCAATGATATAATAATTAAAAACGAATGAAAACAACAGCAGTAATGTCTCTTTTGATTCTGACGGCCCTCATCGCAGGATGCCGCGGCGACAAACTTTCGGAAGCTTCCGTCAGGCTTGATGACGGTATTGTTCAGGGTACTGTTGAGGATGGCATAGCCGTCTTCAGGGGGATACCCTTTGCCGCCCCTCCGGTAGGGGAGCTGCGCTGGAAGGCACCGCAGCCCGTTAAGCCCTGGGAGGGGGTTCTGAAGGCGGACAGCTATGCCCCTGTGCCGGTACAGGTAAAAACGCAGTGGATGGGTGACATAGAGATGTCCGAGGATTGCCTCTATCTCAACCTGTGGACCCCGGCGAAATCGTCACGGGAGAAGCTTCCGGTGATGGTGTGGATATACGGCGGAGGATTCTCCAACGGCGGCACCGCATCACCCCTCTACGGCGGTGACAATATTGCAAAAAACGGTGTCATCATGGTCAGCGTTGCTTATCGCCTGGGTGCCCTCGGTTTCATGGCTCATCCGGAATTGTCGGCGGAATCGGAGAACGGTGTTTCCGGAAACTACGGACTGCTTGACCAGATTGCGGGGCTGAAGTGGGTGCAGGATAATATCGAAGCCTTTGGAGGTGACCCGGGGAAAGTGACAATCTTCGGAGAGTCCGCCGGCGCCATTTCCGTAAGCATGCTCTGTGCCTCACCCCTGGCAAAGGGATTGTTCACCGGTGCCATCAGCCAGAGCGGCGGCTCATTCGGGCCGGTGCGCGACAGCAGGGGTATGGGAGAATATATGGCCACACTTAAGGGGGCCGAACAGCAGGGGCTTGAATTTGCCGAAAGGATGGGCGCACGGGACCTGGAGGCACTCAGGACGGTACCGTATGACAGATGGCTTGACGATCCGCTGTCGCAGATGGGTGGTTTCTGGCCCAACGCTGACGGTTATGTCATTGCCGGAGACCAGTACCAACTATACCAGGAAGGCAACTACAATGACGTGAATGTTATTATCGGCACCAACTCTGACGAGGGGTCCATGTTTGTTCAGCCGATGGAGCCGCAACAATATTCCGACCTTATTAAGGCACGCTTCGGTCCGATGGCGGAGAGGGCGCTGGAGCTTTACCCCGGCAATGACCAGCTCGGGGTCTATCACTCCCTGTCTGACATTTTTCGTGAGACGGCCTTCGCCTGGCCCTCATATGCCTGGGCACGGCTGCAGTCAGAGACAGGCAGCTCCAGGGTCTACACCTATTACTTTGACCAGTTCAGGGCTGAACCTCTGTTCCCCGATGGCCCTGTGGCCCGGGGCGCTGCCCACGCGTCGGAGATGGCATACGTCTTCGGAAAAATGGGTCTGAATCCCAATGTGCAACCAACAGAAGAGGAGCAGGCTCTCTCAGACCTCATGATTAAATACTGGACCAACTTCGCGAAGAGTGGCGACCCCAACGGTGAAGGCCTGCCGGAGTGGCCCCTGTTCAGTGAGGGTGAGGAGACGGTACTCCTGTTCAAGGGTGCCATACCGGAAACAATAGCAGTACCAAATCTTGAAAAACTGGAGTTTATGGATGAATATTTCCGGTGGCTGCGTCAAAAATAGCTATCATTGCGCCGGAATATTGCACCATGAATAACATTACAAGCGTAGTTTTTGACATCGGGGGTGTACTGATAGACTGGAACCCGAGGCACCTTTTCCGGAAGGTTTTCGATAATGAGGAGGAGATGGAGTGGTTCCTCACCAATATCTGTACTTATGAATGGAACGTTCAGCAGGACGGTGGCAAGCTATTCAGTGTTGCCACCGCTGAACTTCAGGCGAAATATCCTGATTACAGTGACAGGATTGCCCTCTATTACGGCCGCTGGGAGGAGATGCTCAACGGTGAGATAAAAGGGACGGTGGAGATATTCCGGCGGCTTAAATCGGCCGGAATGCCCCTCTACGCCCTTTCCAACTGGTCACATGAAGCCTTTCCAATAGCATATAACCGCTATGACTTCATGAAGGAGTTTGACGGTCTTGTAGTCTCGGGCTATGAGAAGCTTCTGAAGCCTGATCATGCTATCTACCGCGTGCTGATGGAGAGGTACGGCGTCATTCCTTCAGAATCGGTTTACATTGATGACAACAAGCCGAATGCCGATGCTGCCGCAGAGCTGGGTTTTCACGCAATTCATTTCCTGTCGTCCGACCAGCTGCGGGCGGAACTGACCAGGCTTGGCCTGGAGGTGTAGGATCCGCAGAATGGACGGCACTCAGGCCGTACTTCAGCATAAACTATTGAATCAAGCCGGTAAGCTGATATTTGCCTGACCCGGATTCAGCAGTGGTCAGTCGTTGTCAAGAATGGCCTTCAGTCCGAGGTATACCGGTGGGAGCTCTGCGTCAAAGGCCTCGCTGTAGAGCTCCATGGCTGCACCCAGGGCAGTGGCATAATCGATGGTGCTGGCATATACCCTCTTCTCCGGTAACCGTGCAGCCAGGATTCTCATAAAAGTGTCATTGCGTGCAAAACCCCCTGTTACATAGATTATCTCCGTGTTGTCATCCTCAGGTATTATCAGCCGGTATGCACCCATGCACTCGTCAACCAGGTCGTACATCATCTGGTGATAGGCATCGGCATAAGTCAGGAAGTGGGTGAGATCAGCCTCGCTGTCAGCGTACCCCTCCGGGATCCCGTGACGGAAGAAGGTCCTTCCCCGCTTGTTTGCCTGCATCTTGGCTATCTTCTTGCTCTTGATCTTTATGGTCTTGTAAAGTTCACCCGTAACCCCGAAGTGGTCATCGAGCATGGCGACGTTCCTGTCGTGGATCTCTCCAAGAAGGAACCGTGAGCTCTTTACCTGCTGCCCTGCAACGGTCATGATCTCCGCATTGCCGGCCTCAAGCTGTGCATCGGTCAGTGGCTCCCTGTCAAAAGGGTTCATGAAGATGCCCCATGTGCCTGTGGAGATTAGAATGAAAGTCTTGTCAGTGTCCCTCAGGTAAGGTATCAGTGAGACGGTGGAGCTGTTGATAATGTGGCATTTGCGGGATTTTATTCCCACGTGGGCACTTTTCAGTATCTCCGCCAGGTCGCTCTCCAGGCCGCTCAGGCAGCCATCGCCCGCAGCCATACTCACTGCCGTGATCCTGTATATGGAGTCGGATATCACCTCGCTGAGACATGACTTTATCCAGTTCTCGATTGCCGGGAGGTCATCACAGGAATGACCCTCACTGTCCACTACATCCCCGATAATCTTCTCCTCCGTCTGTACGGGGTTAAGGCTTTTGTCGAAAAGCTGGAATCTCTTCCAGGTTCTGCCAATATCGAAAACGGCTATTACATCAGTGTGATCGTAGCTCATATTAATTCCGTTTGTTTCCCAAAGATAAAAAATTGGTTTACCCGGATAGGCTATGTTGCGCATCAATTTCCTAACTTCAGCATCTCAAACTCTCTGACCAATGAACTGGATCGATTTTGTAATCATTGCCCTGCTCGCGTTCGGACTGATACAGGGGTTCATCAACGGACTGATAATAGAGATTGCCGAACTGGCGGCACTGGTGCTGGGCATCTGGGGTGCCATTCACTTCTCCGGCTGGACGGCCGGCAAGCTTTCGGGATGGTTCGACATGCAGTCGTCATGGACAGGCATTGTCGCCTTTGCCGTCACCTTTATCGCAATAGTAATAGGCGTATATCTTCTCGGCAAGCTGCTCGACACCCTCCTGAAGGCGATGGCTCTCGGATTTGTGGTCAAGTCGCTGGGCGCCGTCTTCGGTGTGCTGAAGGCTGCGCTGATACTGAGCGTTATCTTCGTCTTCCTCAACAGTATAGACGAGAAGCGACACTTCCTGCCCTCATCAACCATATCCAAATCAATTCTCTATAATCCGATCGCCGATCTTGTGCCCGCGATATTTCCCCTGGTTGAGGGCGGCGACCTCATCGACAGCTTCAACAGGCCAAAAAAGCAATCTCCGGGGCTGACCATCTGACCGGTTTTGATATCTTTGCGACACCTGAATTCAAGATTCTGATGATCAATTTTGTTGAAGAGCTGAGATGGAGGGGCATGATTCACGATATCATGCCCGGAACAGAAGAGTTCCTGCTGAAGGAGAGGAGCTCGGCATACGTTGGTTTTGACCCTACGGCAGACTCGCTGCACATAGGCCACCTTGTGGGGGTGATGATGCTGAAGCATTTCCAGAATGCGGGACACACACCGATAGTCCTTATTGGGGGTGCCACCGGGATGATCGGCGACCCTTCCGGCAGGTCCGAGGAGCGCAACCTGCTCAGCGAGGAGACGCTGCGTCATAACCAGGCCTGCCTGAAGAGACAGTTCGAGAAGTTTCTCGATTTCAGTTCGTCTGCACCCAACAGGGCCGTGATGGTCAACAACTACGACTGGATGAAGGAGTACTCCTTCCTTGGTTTTATAAGGGATATCGGCAAGCACATCACCGTCAACTACATGATGTCAAAGGATTCGGTGAAGAAGAGACTTGACTCCGAGACCGGCCAGGGGATGTCATTTACCGAGTTCTCGTACCAGCTGGTGCAGGGCACTGACTACCTCCATCTTTACAGCAATCACGGCTGCCGCCTGCAGATGGGCGGATCGGACCAGTGGGGCAACATCGTCACCGGCACCGAGCTTATCAGGCGCAAGACCGGCGGCGAAGCGTGGGCTATGACCTGCCCGCTGAT
>JAVEXM010000008.1:0-43825 GCA_034004025.1 Bacteroidales bacterium | reverse complement strand
GCCGACATTCATATCACTGCGTCCGCTGACCCTGCAGAGAAGCCTCAGATATAGCGAGTTATTGAATTTTCTCCAGGCTTCCATGTCGCCTCCGTACATGCCGTCCATCGCCGGGTTCAGGAAGATGGGGTTGGTGGCATATATGTCATTGGCCTTTTCCAGGTCTTCAAACAGGAACTGGTAGATCTCCTTCTGCGTGTTAAACTTAGGTGTCAGTGTTCCTCCGAGCTTGCGGCCGGTAAAGGCTTCCTCATAGGGTACGCTGCCGAACATGTCAGTCATGTTCGAGAAGAAGAGCACCTTGAATGTCAGGGCAATGGCTTCGAGTGAAGGATCACCCTTTTCCTGTGCCAGCTCATACATGTGGTCTATATTCTTGCCATATGTCGCATAGTGATTCCAGAATCCGTACCAGTCTCTCGAGTCCTCGAGAAAGTAGAGATGCTCCCTGCGGGTCACACCCCCTGTATGGGCGGTGAACTGCATCAGCTCGTTGTTGTAGTACCATGTCCGGTTCAGCCACTGGTTGGCTGAGTTATAGAGGATGGGTTCAAACATGCCCGAGGGCTGTATCATACCCACCAATGTGGTGTTCGGATTCGTGTTGATCTCCTCAAAGTTTTTTGTGCAGGAGTAAAGAGATCCGAGCACAAACAGACAGATTGTCAATATTTTAAGTTTTTTCATCTCGTTTCGCTTTAAGGATTAGAATGAGAGTCTCAGGTTCATACCCACGGTGCGTGTCATCGGGAAAGCCCCGGCCTCGACGCCGCTGAAGACATTGGTGCCTGTCATAATACCGCCCTCAGGATCATACTGCGGCCACTTGTCCCAGCTGAAGATGTTCGTTGCAAAGAGTGCTATGCTGGCACCCTGAAGTACTTTTGTCTTCTGGATCAGTGCTGTGGGAAGTGCATATTCCAGCCTTGCCTCCTTGAACTTGAGGAAGGAGGTCTCGAATGTGTGCGACTCGCCGTTGTAGCGGTCGAGCACCCTGGCCTGGTAGTAGGTGTAGATGCTGCTGGTGACGGTGTTGTTCACCTGGCAGACAGCTGAGCCGTCCTCATTGGTGGAGACAATGTTAACCCCCTCGGCAACTATCCCGTCGTAGCGTCCCTCCAGGGAGTTGGTGAGCTTGCCCTGGTAGGAGAGGATGCCGTTGGTTACTGAGTACCTGTGACCTCCCCACTGGTATGAGAAGACGCCGCTGAGGGTGAAGTTCTTGTACCGTAGTGAGCTGCTGAAACCGCCCCTCCAGTCGGGGTTGACCTTACCGAGGAAGTGGTCAGCAGTTGACTCGACAGAGGGCAGGCCGGTGTTGGCATCAAGGATAACCTCTCCGGAACAGTCGACCTGATTGCCGTCTCCATCAATATAGTAAGAGCCTTCCGGTGCTCTCCGCAAAGCAAAGCCGTAGATCTGGTGCATCTCCTGCCCGATATAGGAGTAGACATGCAGCCTTCCGCCGATGGTTGTTCCCATATCCGTCTCAAAAGGCTGGTCAGGATCCCATCCCTCCTGCAGGCTGACAAGAGTATTCTTGTTCTTTGCCCAGTTGAGGCTGACATCCCAGGTGAAGTCCCGGGTCTTGACCGGTGTCGCATAGAATGCTACCTCGATACCCTTGTTGGTGATCTCCCCGGCATTGATCCTCATGCCTGAGGCCCCAACTATCGGGTCAATATCCACAGAAACGATCTGGTTGGTTGTCGATGAGTTGTAGAGTGCCAGGTCAAATCCAAGACGGTTCCTGAAGAATTTGGCATCAAGACCCAGCTCCCAGCTCTCAACGTTCTCGGGCTTGATCATCGGGTCAGGGATGGTAGAAGGAAGTGCATAGCCACCGCTTATCGACGATGCCGAATAGTACTGGTCAAGAGAGTACGGACTGGTGTCGTTACCCACGTTAGCCCATGAGAGGCGCAGCTTGGCAAAGGAGACCACCGGCAGGTTGGTGCGGAAGTCGAAGGCCTGGTCAAGCAACACACTTGCGGCTACAGATGGATAGAAGTATGACCAGTTGTCTTTTGACAGGGTGCTTGACCAGTCGTTGCGGCCTGTAATGTCAAGATAATATGTGTCATCCCACCCCAGTGAGACAAAGCCGTAGAGGCTGTTGATAGTCTTGTAGCTTCTGTAATTGGAAGGATCGGGAATGACTCCGAACGGGACGTTGTTGATATGGTACACCCCGTCGATGTCAAGCTCATCAAGCTGGACGGTGTTTCTCCTGTAGTGGTAAACCATGTTGTTACCCCCGAAGGCAGTTGTCGATGTGAGCCTTCCGTCCAGGAAATCCTTCCGGTATCTGAGAAGGAAGTCGGTGTTGATCTCGAAATTGGTCAGCGACTGCTCCCTGTAGAAACCGTTGTTCCATACATAGGTAAGCTTGGGTTTTCTCTGGGTACGGAACTCAACGCCCAGGTCAATTCCCGACCGGATGTCAAGGGTGAGTCCTTCAAGCAGGTGAAATGTGAATCCCATGTTGCCGAAGACCCTGTCCTTATCTGTAGTGTTGAGCTCTTCATAAAGCACCCTGTAGGGATTATACGATCCGGTACCGGCAACGACAAGGCTGTTGCCGTTCTCTGATATGGTTGCGTTTCTGTTGATGGCATTGAACCTGCCCTCAAAATACTCATCCCTCCAGTTTGACATTGAGTTGCTGTTGTAACCCCACATCAGGTTATACATGACGGTGGTCTGGTGATAACCGGCCATAGGCATGTTGTCACTGTCAGTGCGGTAATAGTTGACCTTGGTCCTGAAATCAATATGCCTGTTTACCGGGGTCTCAAACGAGAAGGAGTAAGCCTGCTTGTTGTACCCGGTGTTCGGAAGTATCCATTTGTTCCTTGTGTCGGTAGCCGAAAAACGGACATTTTGCCCTTCCCCGTTGCTGCCGCTGATGGCCACTGAGTTGTTCAGTGTGATGCCGTCCTGGAAGATGCCTGTGAACCAGTCATCCTGGTATACGAACGGGGTGCGGGAGATGAGTCCGGTCTCCCAGTCTTTGCCCTCATACTGGTACCGAAGCTTGTCTTCACTGAACTCTTCTCCCCAGGCATACCTTGAGAGGTTTCTTGAGGGATAGTCAGTGGTGCCTGTCAGGCTGGGATTGAGAGTCCAGAAACAATACTCATTCATTCCAATGTCAGAACCTGAACCGAACTGTGTCTGGAAATCGGGCCAGTACCCTGCCCTCTCGACAACGAATGATGAGTTTACGGTGACACCGATTCCCTTGTCGCGTCGGCCTGACTTGGTTGTGATCACGATGGCCCCGTTGGCGGCACGTGATCCGTAAAGAGCTGTTGCTGCAGGCCCTTTCAGCACCGACACCGACTCGATATCATCAGGGTTAATGTCGCTGGCCCCGTTACCGAAGTCAACGGGGAAGTCGGCACCCGAGTTGGTATAGGGGCTGCTTGATGAGGTAGCAGTAGTACCCGATCTCACAGGCACGCCGTCAACGATGAAGAGAGCCTGGTTGGCCCCGTAGTTGAGCGACTGGTCGCCGCGCAGCGTAACACGCATTGAGCTGATGGGCCCTGTACCAGCCCCTACGGCAGTAAGGCCTGCTACCTTGCCTGCCATACCGTTGAGCCAGTTGGAGTTGACAGCCTTGGTCAGATCCTCGTTATCAACCTTTGTCACTGCATATCCGAGAGACTTCTCCTCGCGTGTAAGTCCCAGGGCTGTCACGATAACTGCCGATACCTCGATCGCTTCCTCCTCCAGGACTACATTTATCACGCTACGGTTGCCCACAGCTATCTCCTGCTTCAAATATCCCAGGAACTGTATTTCCAGCACAGGGTTATCACCTGTAACCCTTATGGAATAAGCTCCCCTGGCATCCGTGCTGGTACCTGTTGCTGTACCCTTGATCACAACGGTGGCCCCGAATACGGGGGTGACACCGTCAGGCTCATAAACAGTGCCTGTCACCTGCCTCTCCTGTGCCATCACCGGGAAGATTACCAGCGCCAGCAGCAGAATGGCAAGAACGATCTTAAGATCTGGTTTGATTTTCATAGATTAGTGGTTTTAAATTAATGATATATAGGTTATTGCATCGACCATGTAAATTCTTTTGGGCGTGTCATCGTCTCTGTATATGCATTTCCGAACCGGTCAGTGACGGTTATCTCCAGGGTTGAGGTAGGCGAAGAGGCCCTGACCCGGAACATGTGTGAGGTGTTGCCCGTCACAAACGAGCTTGTGGGCTCTGCACCGACGTTTAGCCGCTTGGCTTCATAGGAGATGATGTGCAGCGGGTCTTTTGCGGTTATCCTCTCAACCGCCAGCGGCGTGCCGGCTTCCGTCACTTCGACGGTCCACTCCGGGTCATACCCCCAGATGTTTATCATAACGTCATTTACCTGGTTGGGGCTGGCATAGACACCGGCGTACTCGGCAAGAGCCGCGTCGGTGGAGTTGGGAGCGAAGGCAGCCGCTGTAATGTAGACAGTGTTGAGGTCATAACTCCGGAACTGATACTCCTGCGGGTATCCGATACTCTTGTAAGACCATCTTATGTCACGGCCGTCGATTTCCCAGACACCGTATCCTCCGGGACTGCCGTCCTTGCAGATCTGGTTGCCGGCATAGCCGGTCTTGCCTGTCCACCACCATGTGGCACATACGGCGGCGGTGTTGTGTTCAATCACGCTTCCCGACTCAACTGTGTAGTTGATGTGAGTGTGGCCGCTGACAAAATGGACTTCACTGAAGTCGTCAACGATCGATAGAAGAGTGCTGCCGTTGTTGAGAACGATATTGCTCACCGGGTTGCCGCCGGCGTCAAGTGACGGGTTTCCGTAGAGCGGGGTATGCATGAATATCACTACCGGGGTGTTTTTGTCTGTAATCGCTGCCAGGTCTTTGGTAAGCCAGTTGGTCTGGGCATATGAGACTATATCGTAGTAATTGCGTTCCCCGATCACCCCCTGGGATGCTCCTGTATTGATGTACTGTATGTCATCAAGAACCACGTAATGGACGCTCCCCAGGTTGAAGGAGTAATATGTCGGGCCTAGGATCTCCCTGAAGGGAGCCTCTGCCTCAATGTCGCCGGCGATGTATGGATCATTGTCATGGTTGCCCATCACGTTGAACATTGGGCAGTTGACTTTTTTCATCTCAGTCAGGTATTGAGGGATGGAGAAGTTATTGGCATACCAGTAGAGTTCCCATGTCATGTCTCCCAGCGGCACACCGTACACCTTCGTTCCGGAGGCAACGTAGCCTGCGATGGTGGAATTCACGTCTGGAAGAAACCCCGTACTGAACTGTGTCAGGTCATCATTGCGGTTTGCCAGGTGCCAGTCGGCCATGGGGATGACGACATGCCTGCTGTTGTCAGATTGTACCAGGGAGAAATCATGCTGTTCAACGGTGCTGCCCCCGGCCAGCCTTTTGAAAAACTGTGGTATGTTGTCACTTGTGGCAACTTCGTAATTGCCCGGTATGGATATGAAGACGAATTTGTTCTGCTTGGCCGAAGGAAGGTAGTAGATCCCGTCAGTGTCCGTGACGGTGACCTCGTAGCCGTCTGATACCACCACGCCCGGAACACCCTCACCGTCACTGTAAACGATACCCTTGACAGTCATGCCGGGCCTGTCCGCTATGGTAGTGCCGGTGATAACATTCAGAGTCAGGGTGCCGATGACCATACTCTCCGTACCGCGTTTCACTGTCAGCCTGTAGGTGCCGGAGGAGATGTCTGCGGGAAGATTGAAGGTGGCCGACTGGGCGGTGACGGAAGAAACAGTGCCTGTCCGGCTGATGCCTGCATCTGAGGTTAGCACAAACTCAATAATGTCATTCACTGCAAAGCCCTGTCCGGTAATGGTGATCTCACCTCCCGGAGCCACCTCGAGGGATGACGGGATGGATATGCCGGTGATCTTGAGTCCCTCTTCCTCTTCAGGTAGCGGGTCTTTGGTGCATGAAGTGCAGGCGGCTATCAGCGTCGCCAGAAGAACAAAAAATATTTTCCTAAAGTATGTCATTCAGTTCTGGTCTTTTACTCGTTATAACCAAGATCGGTGAGTATCTCCTGCGGTGTGGCTTCTGTTCCATAGCCTCGTACTTTATGTTCATGGTAGAAATCGACTGTGAGATCTGTCCTGTTGGTTATCATGCCGTCCGCCAGCGGAGAGGCTTTCTTCCCCTGGCCGGGGCCGAAGTATTTCTCCATCTGCTCAACTGTGTTGATAGAATAGATGTTGGCCTTCAGTCCTGCCTCATGTACCTTCCCGGCAAAGGCAGGTGAAAGGCCGTCATTCTCTTCACCCAGGTTGGTGCCGACAAACTGCGCACCGCACTCCTTCGCGAAAGCTATTATCTCATCGGTGACCTCCTCCCTGGCAAATTCATTGCTCTTCGGGTTTCCGATGAGGAAGCTGGCAAGCACCTTTTCGCCAAAGACTCTCTTGAAGTTCATCATCCCCGCACGCGAGAATGTCTGAAGGAGTATCTTGCCACGTGTGTTTCCTACGTTGACCCTGTCTCCCGACCAGAAGGGAGCATCGATGCTGATCTCGTCACCTTCAAGCGGATTCCATCCCATGCGAGTCAGCTCGTCATATATCTGTTCCTCGATTCCGGGATACTGTTCGGAGATCTTCACCTCAATATAGATGCCCGGCCTGTGGCCGTTGTCTGCCGGGTCAGGCTCATACTCAAAGTGATAGAAGCCAGCCTCGTCTCTGCTGACTATGCGGTTGCCCTCTTCGTCACGCTTAATCTTTTTTCCTTCTGCTATGCGGAACACATCTTCAAAGACCAGCACATCGAGGCCTGTGAAGCTCTCACGGGCCCGCTCGGGGTTTTTCCTGTTGAAGGCGCTGCCGGCATCGAGCTGCATTATCTCTTCCCAGGTGAAGCTGCTGACGGGATCACCCTCCCTGCCGGGAAACTTCTCAGCCACATCGGTGGTTCGCCTGAAGGTCTTGTCGTGCATGATTACCAGGACACTGTCTTTCGTCCTGTGCACATCCAGTTCCATATAGTCGGCACCGGTGTTGCGCGCCCACCGAAAGGCGGCCTCGGTAAGCTCAGGGGCCCAGTAGATTGTTCCACGGTGCGCAATGACTGCATTGTCAGGCATATAGCTCTGTACTGCCATCTCACCAGTCACCTTTTTTTGTCCGCATGCGGCCATAAGTGCCGTGATAAGCATAAGTAAAAAAAACTTCTTCATAATATTCGCGCATTATTTGGGGTTTGCCATGTTCTCTCTAATCTTCCATTCTCCGGTGTGGTATCTTACCTTCGGGTCACGGACATCGTTGCATCTGACTATGAGGGCGCCCTCCTTCTCCCAGTACGACTTTACCGTATGGCCGGCCATCGGGCCGTCTTCTGGACCGCGGACGGTGACGTCGTCAGGATTGACCACTATCTTCAGCCCGGTTGACTCGTTCAGCATGTCCATGTCACCGCGGCTGTTACCACCGACAATCAGCGGCCGTGCCTTGATGAAGGTCTCTATGGTATGTGCCTTACCGTCATCCTGGGGGATGGGAGGGATGATCTCCCCTGTGGTGACACCCTCCTTAACTACACACTTTGCGCCTACAACGTTCGTGACGGGGATGCCGTACTCCTCGGAGACGAACTTCTGATAGAGAAATTCCGGCGAGGCCGTCAGTATGTACACTTCGAAGCCGTACTCCTTCAGGTTGGCCACCAGCTGTTTCATCTCGGGATAGGTTTTGTTCTGGTACGACTCCCTGTAGCATTCATAGCCAATGGTCTCTATCTCTTCCGGGGAGAGGCCGGCGAGGAAGTGGACCCTGTCCTCGACATATGCCTTGCCAACATTGTTGCCATCTTTTACCATCCGGTCAAGGATCTTCAGCTTATCTTTAGCCTCCCTGTCCTTCCTCTCTTTCAATACATTGTCAGCATAGCGGTAGAGTGCCTCGTCAGCAAGGTAATGAGGCACCTGGCCGAAGGTGGTGCCGTCACTGTCAAAGACAGCCACCTTCCGGATGTTCATGGTGACAGTGGTGTTGAGAAAACCCTCGATCTGGTCGTTGATCTCCTGTGACCAGCCGGAGATATGCCTGTAGGTCTGCGCGTTAAGTGCTGTAAGAAGGCCTAATGATGTCAGCAGAACAATTGATAACAGTCGCTTCATAACTCTCTGTTTTTAGTGTCCGTTATATGTTGCTCTCTCCTTCTTCCAGGTAGTGGCAGAGAAGAGTGCCGCCAGAATGCTGGCTACAATGAATATTGTGAAGGTGGCTTCCCACCCCAGGTTAACGTTGTCGGCAACAGCGCCGATCATCACCTTTGAGAGGAGGGCATCACCAAGCAGGTAGCCAAAGAGGCCGACGAATCCTGCTGCTGTTCCTGCGGCGTTCTTGGGCACCAGGTTGATGGCCTGCACCCCGATAAGCGCCACTGGCCCGTAGATGAAGAAGCCGATGGCTATCAGTGCCGAGTAGACCACGGCGACCCTGGTGGTGTCAGGGTCTGATGAGAATGCCCCGGAGAGAAATGTAGCAACCGGTACTGCCTTCCAGTAGAGGATGATGCTTAGCAGCACCAGCACCATGAAAATCACGTTTGCCGGAGCGCATCTGCCCTTGAAAAGTTTGGAGGAGATCCATCCGATGAGTATCATTCCCGGGACTCCAGCGTAGTTATGGAGCGAGAATGCCATCTTGCTCTGTTCGCTTGTGAGAAGTCCTGCCTCCTCGCAGTATGTCGGAGCCCAGTCGCCGATGCCGTACCTTATAAGATATACGAATACATTGGCCAGGGCTATGAGCCAGAGGATTTTGTTCCTGAAAATATATTTTACAAATAGTTCCTTAACGGGAATCTTCTTGTCGGAGCTCATCTCCTTCTGTGCCGGAGTGTCATTCCTGTACTTATCGATGGCTGGCAGTCCGCACGACTGCGGGGTGTCTCTCAGGGCCCACCAGCAGAAGAGTGCGATGATAAGGGCCACGGCACTGGGCAGTACAAATACTGCTCTCCAGCTCTGTTCAACCATTATGCCGCCGCCGATGTCGGCAACAAAGAATCCGCCGAGGAGCAGGGTGCCCCAGGCGGCCAGGTTGCCCATCAGTCCGCTGCCCACAGTGTGGGAGGTGTTCCATATGCCCATCTTGAAGCTGCGCTCATTGTGCGAGAACCAGTGAACCATTATCCTTCCGCAGGGAGGCCAGCCCATACCTGCCAGCCATCCTATGACCAGCATGAAGGCAAAGATTATGGCTACAGAGCTGGTGGCAAACGGGAAGAGCCCGACAGACATCATCAGCAGGGACGAGAGTACCAGCCCTATCACCAGGAACTTACGGGCGTCTGACCTGTCAGAGAGGGCTCCCATGAGGAATTTGCTGAAGGCGTAGGCTATGGAGATGGCTGATAGGGCTATGCCGAGCTGCAGCTTGGTGTACCCCAGGCCGCCGTTTTCCAGGGGCTGTATCATCCCCGGGATGGCGAGGGCGAGGTTCTTCCTCACAAGATAATAGGCTGCATAACCCAAAAAAGCGCCGAGGAAGACCTGCATGCGCAGTTTCTTGTATGTCGGATCAATCTTGTCGGCCGGCAGCGGCTCCTTGTATGGCGGTGGTTTCAGAAAGTTGATCATAGGTGTGTCAGTTTGAGTTTCTCCCCTTTTTTGTGTCGGGTTCCCAATATTGTCAATCTTTCGTTTCTTTCAGTCAGTTTATGATTAAGATTATGTTACATTGACCTCTCACCTGCCGGGATTATCCCACGGCCACGGTTTGGCCGTGATACGAAGGGCTTCCTCCTCCCACCTGGCTGCCATCTTCTTTACCCTCTCAGGCTGTTCTGCTGCCAGGTCTGTTGTCTCAGAGGGATCGTTCTCCAGGTCGTAGAGCTCCCACCGCTCTTCGTCATCAGGCGTGAAGTACATGGGTGTTGCAGCTCTTGCCACGAGCTTCCATTTGCCCATGCGTATGGCTCTGCTGGCCTCATGCTCCCAGAAGAGAAACTCACGGTCGAGCTTTTCTCCGTCGAGGGCAGGCAGCAGGCTTACTCCTTCCGGAGGAGTGGTTTTTGTCCCGTTGAATTTACCGGGATAGCCGGCACCGGCCAGTTCCAGGCAGGTAGGCATTATGTCAATGAGATGACCTGCCTCCCTGATAACAGCGCCTTTCTTTTCAATTCCCTCAGGCCAGTGTACTATCAGAGGGGTGGAGATGCCTCCCTCATGCACCAGCGACTTGTAAAGCCTGAATGGCGTGTTGCTGACGTTGGCCCACTCCTCGCCGTAGCCCAGCCAGCTGTCGGCAGGGCCTGCCATCACCCCGCGGCCGGTGCGTATGAACCTTCCGTCACGGGTGTGTGTCGGTTTTCTGACCTGCAGTACCTGGTCGGCAGGCATAGGTTTCAGTATCTTCTGCTCTTCGGTGAGAGGCCTGGCCATCCTGTTGGTGAGTACAGGCTCAGCACAGCCGCCGTTATCCTGCATGTATAATATAACGGTATTGTCAAGTTCGCCCTTCTCCTCCAGTGCGGCAATGATCCTCCCGATGCCCTGGTCCATGATATCGATCATGGCGGCATAGGTCTCCATGCGTCGTGCCTGCCACTCCTTCATGGGCTCATCCTTCCACGGGATGATCGTCTCCGTCCTCTCACTGAGCCTGTGTGCCGGGGTGACGACACCCAGCTCCTGCTGCCTGTTGAAGCGCAGCACGCGCAACGAGTCCCACCCGATATCATACACCCCGCTGTATTTTTCTATGGCCTCCTCAGGTGCGTGGAGCGGCCAGTGTGCTGCGTAATAGGCTACATAAAAAAAGAAAGGCTTGCCATCAGGATGCTCCCTGATGAACTTCACCGCAGTGTCGCTTATGGCATCAGTATAGTAAAATCCTTCGCCCGGAGGGATGAAGGTGTTGTTGCTGAGCAGGGTGAAGGGGTCCCAGTAGCTGCAGGAGCCGCTCAGGTTACCAAAGAAGCGGTCGAAGCCACGCTGAATGGGCCAGTTGCTTTTGTCGGCGGAAAGCTCCTCCGGGGTGCTGGCGTTATTCATTCCATAGAGATGCCATTTGCCGGTCATATATGTCGAATAGCCTGCCTCTCTCAGTACCTCGGCAACGGTGGCGGCATCCCTGTTCAGGTCGTCAAGGTACCCGGACTCATCCCAGAGGGGCCTGGTGGCAAGATGACCCATGGCTGCCTGGTGAGGGTATAGGCCGGTGAGGAGAGTGGCGCGGCTGGGACTGCAGCGGGCGGTGTTGTAGAAGTTGGTGAAGCGGACGCCCTCTGCAGCCAGCCTGTCAAGGTTCGGAGTACTGATCTCCGACCCGTAAGAGCCTATGTCTGAATAACCGATGTCATCCGACAGGATGACGATGATGTTCGGCTGCTTCGGCTCCTTGGTTCTGTCGCCACTGGTGCATGAGACCAGCACCAGGCAGGCTGCCAAAAGCAACATAACCGCTGCCATTGCTGCCCGCAGTGCACTTCTCAGGCCGGTATACCTTTTCATCATTTGTGCTTTTTGTCGTAATTACTACCTTTTTTCTTCTAGTCCATTACATAGCCCCTGGCCATCTCAGAAAAATCCTTCACCTGCTCCTCTGCCCATGACTTGTCTTTGCCCAGCTCGGCTGCCATCAGAGAGGCAACTTTGGGTGCCAGTTCTATCGCAGCCCTGGCATCGAGATAGAGGACACGCACCCGGCGTGCCAGCACATCATCGACGGTACGGGCCATCTCTTTTCTCACTGCCCATATCACTTCGGCAACGGTGAAGTCAGCGCAGCCGCCGAGCTTCTCCGCAAAGGCGGGGTTCTCCTGCTGCATCTTCCTTATCTCCTCACGGTCGCTGCCGTAAATGTATCTTTTGTCGCTCCTGTCAGGATTCTCGAAATAGCCGTGAATCTTCAGTGTTTTTGTGGTGCACTTCCGAAATTCAAGCTTACCGGTCTTCACGGCAAGATTGACGGTGTCTTCCGCCATCTTCCTGTAGGTGGTCCACTTGCCCCCGGTGATGGTTACCAGTCCCGATGGGGATACCAGCATCTTGTGGCTGCGGGATATCTCTTTCGTCTTGGTCCCGTCGGCACCGTGTTTGGGAGCTGCCAGGGGCCTCAGCCCGGCGAAGACGCAGAGCACGTCGCTGCGCTGCGGTTTTTTTGCAAGGAAGCGGCCGGCAGTTTCAAGTATGAAGTCGACCTCCTCGTCGAGGGCCCTGGGCTCAAGCACAAACTCTTTCACCGGTACGTCGGTGGTGCCCAGGATGACGCGGTCATGCCATGGCACCCCGAACATCACCCTGCCGTCGCTGGTCTTTGGTATCATGATGGCATCATCACCTCCCAGGAAGCTCTTGTCGACCACCAGGTGCACACCCTGGCTGGGCCTGACGAGAGGCTGCTGCTCGGGGTTGTCCATCCTGATTATATTGTCAACGAAAATGCCTGTGGCATTGATGATGCACCTGCCTTCAGCCGTAAAACCTGTGCCGTCGAGCTCATCCACGGCAACCACGCCGCTGACCCTGCCCCCGGCACTCTTGAGCAGCTCCGTCACCCGGACATAGTTGACCACAGTGGCTCCCTGCTCTATGGCCGTCTGCATCATGTTCACTGCCAGGCGCGAGTCGTCAAACTGGCCGTCATGGTATATCACCCCTCCTTTAAGCTTCTCACGCACTATCTGAGGGATAGCCTTTATAACCTCTCTTTTGTTCATGGGAAGCGAACGTCCGAGGCTCATGCCGCCTGACAGAAGGTCATAAAAGGTAAGCCCCAGAGTGTAGAAAGGCTTTTCCCACCACCTGTAGTTGGCGATGATGAACCGCTGGTTCTTTACCAGGTGAGGCGCGTTCTTCCTCAGATAGCCTCTCTCGCGGAGCGCCTCACGCACCAGTGCCACATCACCCTTCTGCAGGTATCTTACCCCGCCATGCACCAGCTTGGTGCTGCGCGCCGAGGTGGCTTTGGCAAAATCCGACTGTTCCAGCAAAAGGGTACTGTAACCCCTTGCCGCAGCATCAACGGCTACACCGAGTCCGGTTGCCCCTCCGCCGATAACGATGAAGTCCCACGGCTTCCCGGGACGCTTCAGCCGACTTATAAATTCCTCTCTTTCCAATGTATCAGAAGCTTAATTATGATATATGTCAGAAAAACAGAGTAAAACTATGACAACATTTTCTTAAATCAAAACAAAAAAGAAAGAAAAAGTAATAATTCGTAATATTTTTAACTTTTTTAATATTTCAGGTTGCTTGGCAGTTATTGCTTTTAATCCTATCTTTGGAGTTATACCAATAAATCCGCCTGCCGGTCCGACAAGCATGAGAAACATTGCGCAGCGCCATAAGATAATACTGGCTGAACTGGAAAAGACAGGTTATGTATGGGTTCACGACCTGAGTGAACGATTGGGTGTTTCTGAGGTTACGATACGAAAGGATTTGAAAGAACTTGAGCAGAGGAGGCTGCTCATCCGCAACCACGGCAGTGCCAGCCCGGTGAGTTCACTCACAATCGACCGCCACATAGACGAGAAAGAGAAGGTGCAGGTGAACGAAAAGATAAGGATAGCGGAGGCTGCAAGCAGGCTGCTGGAGAAGAACGACAGGATCATCATTGCATCGGGAACCACGGTGCTTACCTTTGCCCAGCATATCACGATTACCGATCCCATTACAGTCATCACACCCTCGGTGAAGGTATCGCTTATACTGAGTTACAAGCCGAACATCGATATAATTCAGCTGGGAGGAGCGCTTCGCAGGAGTTCCGCCTCGGTCATCGGTCCCTATGCCGAGACCCTCCTCACGGAGATGATGTGCAGCAAGCTCTTCATAGGAATTGACGGCCTCGACCTTGACATAGGACTGACAACAAGCAACATAGCCGAGGCTCACCTGAACCAGTACATGATCAATGCAGCGCAGGAGGTGATAGTGCTTGCCGATTCAACCAAGTTCGGCAAGAGAGGCTTCGGCAAAATCTGCAAGCTGAACAAGGTGCATCACATAATCACCGACAGGAATGCGCCGGGCAACATCATCCAGATAATCCGTGATGAGGGAATAAAGGTCACCCTTGTCTGATAATATGTTGTACGGCCGGAATGATTCAGCCTCCTTAAGCCGCTCCGGCCTCAGGGGTTGTGTATATTTGTATTCGTCAACCACCAAAAACAGAAAAATTATGCCGGGAAAATCACTACTGACATTTGTTGCAGCCCTGCTGCTGGCCGCTTTCGCCGGATGTTCAACCGCAAAGCTTGCCGTGACCGGCGATCCTTCGGGCCGTACTCCCTCAGCAGAGCGTGAGTTCCGTGCAGCCTGGGTAGCCACCGTTGCCAACATCAACTGGCCCAGCAAGCCGGGCCTCTCTGTTGAGGAGCAGAAGAGTGAGGCTATCGCCCTCCTCGATCTCCTCTATAAGAATAATTACAACGCCGTGGTCTTCCAGGTCAGGCCGCACGGCGATGCCATGTATAAAAGTGACCTCGAGCCGTGGTCATATTACCTTACCGGCGAGCAGGGCAAAGCTCCGGAGCCCTATTATGACCCGCTGCAGTTCTGGGTCGATGAGGCACATGCCCGTGGGATAGAGCTGCATGCATGGCTCAATCCCTACCGCGCACATCATCCTGCCGGCGGAAAGGTGACCGATGCCTCGATAGTTCGAAAACGCCCGGAGCTGGTGCTGAAGCTCGAGGTGGAGAATTACTGGTGGATGGACCCTGCCCTGAAGGGCACGCAGGATCACTCCTACAATGTTGTCATGGATCTCGTGCGCAGGTATGACCTTGACGGGATACACTTCGACGACTACTTCTATCCCTATCCTGACTACAACAACTTCAAGGATTTTCCCGATGACAGGAGCTGGCAGGCTTACCTGGCCGGTGGGGGCAAGCTGTCGCGTTCCGACTGGAGAAGGGATGCAGTAAATGTCTTCATTGAAAGGCTATATAAGGGCATCAAGGCCGAGAAGCCCTGGGTCAAGTTCGGACTTAGTCCCTTCGGCATCTGGCAGCCATACAACCCGCCTGCCATCGGCGGCGGCTTCAACCAGCATGAGACCCTCTATGCCGATGCAAAGCTGTGGCTCAACGAGGGATGGATCGACTATTACTCGCCGCAGCTTTACTGGCCCGTCAATCAGATCGCTCAGAGCTACCCTGTGCTATTGGGATGGTGGAAAGAGCAGAACCTGAAGGGCAGGCATCTATGGCCCGGCATTAACATAGGACTGCAGCCTGCCGCCAGGGCTGCCGACGAGACTGTCAACCAGATCATGATCACCAGGGGATTGCTCCCGGAGAGCCCCGGGGTGGTGCACTGGAGCATAGGCCCGCTGGTCAGGACCCCCGAGCTTGTGAAGGCTGTGGCGGAGGGACCCTACAAAAGGAAGGCCCTTGTTCCTGCCTCGCCGTGGCTCGACACCAGAGCACCGGCAGCACCGTCGGTGACGAAGAGGCCTGAGGGAGATGCACTGAGGTTATCCTGGACCCACAGTGATCCTTCCGATGTGAGCCGGTGGGTGGTATATTACAGGTACGGTTCCCAGTGGAACCAGAATATCCTCGGTCCGGGAGCCACATCTGATATCCTCCCTGCCTTCACCGTCAACCGCTCTTTCCTGATGCGCACAGAGCCGGAGAAGGTGACAGGCGTGGAACAGGCACTGATTATTCTTGACAGCATTGCAGTGTCGGCTGTAGACCGTTACGGCAACGAAAGCCTGCCGGTGAAGATGGCCGTGACGGAGTTCACCTTTGCCGATGCTCCGGCCCTGGAGGGGGTGCTGACGGCATTCTATGCTGAGAGGCTTAAGCCTCCGGTACCGGCGCCGGCCGTGACTCCCGGTGTTGACGTACTCATAGAGGATCATCTTGATATGATTGCCGGCAAGAGGGTGGGACTGATAACCAACCCTTCAGCCGTGGGCGCTGACATGCGCAGCACTGTTGACATTCTGGCCGGCACACCGGGGGTAAACCTGGTGGCTCTCTTCGGAGCCGAACACGGCATCAGGGGAGCACTGCACGGCAGGATACAGGGCAGCGGTGAACCTGACCCGGTAACCGGAATACCGGTTTACAGCCTGTATGGCGACTCATATGCTCCAAAGCAGGAGTGGCTCGACAGTATTGACGTGATGCTGTTCGACATACAGGGTGTGGGCTCGGCATGGTATACCTTCAAGTTCTCCATGTCACATGCCATGGAGGCATGTGCCAGGGCCGGCATACCATTTATTGTACTCGACAGACCCAATCCTCTGGGCGGCCGCATTGTGGAAGGACCGATGCATGACACCATCAGAATGTACCGGCACCGCATCCCGCTGCGCCACGGTATGACCTACGGTGAGCTGGCAACCATGTGGAACGAGACCGAGGGCTACGGCGCTGACCTGACGGTAATAAAGATGAAGGGATGGCGGCGCAATATGATGTGGGATGAGACAGGATTGATGTGGGTGATGCCTTCACCCAACATTGACAACTGGGAGACGGCAGTGGTATATCCGGGGCAGTGTCTGTTCGAGAGAACCAACATGTCAGAGGGGAGGGGCACCACCAAACCGTTCCTGCTGACCGGCGCACCCTGGGTGGATGCCGGCAAGGCGGCTGACGACCTCAACTCAAGAGGCATTACCGGTGCTTACTTCAGACCGGTCTACTTTGTTCCACGGTCGGCAGGGACAGGCTATAACCGCAGCAGTAAACCGTGGAACGAGATGTGCGGCGGCGTGGAGATCATGCTGACAGACCCGGCAGCCTTCCGCTCAGTGGAGGCTTCACTGCATATCATCGATGCCTACAGGAAGACCAGTCCCGACTCGCTGGTGTGGTCGCCGCCGCTGCTGATGCGCAGGCTCAACGAGCCCGGCGTTACCGTGGAAGAAGTGGTTAAAGCATGCCAGGATGATGTGGCTGAATTTATGGAAATGAGACAGAAATTCCTGCTCTACAGATAATACAAATATGTTATAGCGAATGAAAAAGCTTACTGTAATATTTCTCGTGGCAACGGCAATGCTTGCCGGTTGCAATACAGCCAGGAAGGCACAGCAGACTGTCGTTGCTGATCCTGCGGCTGCCGCAGCAGAGACCCTGGCAGCCACTCCATGCAGGTGCGACAGCGCAGTTAACGGTTCGCCGTGGGTTAAGTTCCTGAGAGTGCCGGAGCAGGTTACTTACATGCCCCAGTTCGATGTCCTCTGTAAAAGTGAATATCCTGCTGCCGTAAGTATAAACGGAGAGAATGTGAAACAGTACAAAACCGGGATATTCTTTACAACCGTTAATTTCAAGGAGGGAGTGAACAAAATAACGGCTGAGGCAGTCTATCCCGACGGCCGGACAGCTCTCTGCGAACATGTGCTCATCTATGAGAAGAGGGACATGACCAGGCCTGTCTACCCGCTGTGGGTCGACGGCCGATCTGTTGAGCCTGCCGCTGACGTGGAGCTGCTGCCTGATGAGGTTGTGAAAGTGAGCTTCCGGGGATCGAAGGGGCAGAATGGCTTTGTGGATGTTCAGCCGGGAAGGATCACGCTGGCATGTCTGCGCACCGACTATGACGACTACAGCATCTATACGGCGGAGCTGCCCCTTCGCGGTCTGGCCGCGGGGAGGTCATACACGTTGGGCGTCAGACTGACACCCGTTGCCGGTGCGCCCGTTAAGGGCGACTATGAGCCTGACCTGCAGAGAATGGTGACCGTCAGGCATCCTGAAGATTTCCCGCTGCTGAAGGTAAAAAACGAATATGCCAGGCTTGTTTACAACCTTGGCGCTCCGCGACTGGGCGGCCCGATACGGTCGGAGCTGGGACCGGGTGTGGTCCTCAAGGCCAGCGGCAGAACAGGTGATAACTACAGGGTAAGACTCAGCAATGTGGAGTCCGGGTTTATAAACAGGGATGATGTTGAGATAATGAGTGGCAGCAAATTACAGCCCTCCTATATAGTGACAAGCATGACATGCAGTCCGGGTGATGGTGTTGACATAGTGTCAATACCGTGGCCCGAACCTGTTCCCTACGAGGTTTATCCTGATCCTGATCAGAAGAGACTGGTGATAACACTGTTCGGTGCGGAGTCAGCCTCGACATGGGTCACCCACAGAAAGGGATGCAGGATGATCGACAAGCTGACATGGGAGCAGACCTCCCCTGAGACCTTCCGCGTCTATGTCAACCTGAACAGTGAGACTATCTGGGGGTATGACATCAGGCCCTCAGGCCGGAGCCTGGCGCTGCGGGTCAAGTATCCGCCGGTGTATGATATTGAGGGAGAGAAGCCCCTGACAGGACTCAAGATCGCCATCGAGGCGGGGCACGGAGGGTCCAACAGCGGCGCCGTGGGGCTGTCGGGCCTGTTGGAGAAGGATATCAATCTCGACCTCTCGTTCAGGCTGGGGGATCTCTGTGAAGCCATGGGTGCCGAAGTGGTGCAGGTGCGTGATTCTGACAGGGACATGACCCTCATTGAAAAGCGCAATATTGCCATTGAGTCGGGTGCTGACATGCTGATAAGCATACATGCCAACGCCGGGGGCAGAGGTTATCTCTCGGTGGCCGGCACCAGCACCTACTGGCACAATCCCTTCTGGGCTCCGCTGGCGCATACCATCTATGACAGGCTGCTTGAGACCGGACTGATCGAGTTCGGCGTGGTGGGCTCATTCAACTACACCGTGACCAGGGCCTCACAGCTGCCGGCAGTGCTGGTGGAGCAGGCCTTCATGTCGCATGCCGAAGATGAGGAGAAGCTCGCTGACCCGGACTTCCGACAGCTGATGGCAGAAAAGATCCGGGACGGGATTGTTGATTACCTGAAGCTGGTTAAGAAATAATAGGTAAGGCTTCAGGAAGGGGATAATTTATTACATGAAGGATGCAGATCCCCGGGTAAATAACAAAGAGTGATTTAAATGGGGCAAAGTAACCTCTGATCCCCCACTGCGGAAGGACTCAGAGGCTACTTTATGTATCAGAACTTCAGGGCAATACCGAGGTTCAGGTAGGCAATGCCGTATCCCAGCTCTGCCATCAAAGCAAAAGCGTCCTTAATGTAATACCTTGCGCCTATAAACCCTGAGTAAATCAGACCTCCGGCAGCATATGAATAATCCCATCCGGGTATTGAACTGCCGAATTCCTTTGAGGATGCGATGTTGTAACCCAGAAGCAGTCCGGCATATGTATCGAGCTTGTCAACAAAAGGATAGTGGAAATTGCCTCTTACTCCGACGATAATATTTGAATATTTGTATCCCCAGTCCATGTATTCATATTTGTAGGAAGAGTACCCAAGATAGGGTCCTACGCCTATTGAGCCTTTCTCAATAATGTTATCTGCGACCCCGATTTCCAAGGATGCAGAAACAGGGGGTACCTGGCTTTTGTAGAAGGTCCCGCTGTAGAGTGTTGATCCAAGCCCGACACCCAGATTCAGAACCTTATCTCCCTTCAGAAAAACAGGTTCCTGGGCTGCAAGATTCAGGGTTGCAAAAATTGCTGCCAGCAGTAATGCGTAAGTCTTTTTCATAGTCAGTGAGTTTGTGGGTTAATAAGGTTATAAACAATTGTGCTGTTAAGTTTGTTTATCCCCATTTATCTTTTTTTATTACATGTTTGTTCTTTTGCAGAACAGTCGGATCCGCTGGGGATTTAAAATGACATGCAAGGGGTGGCAAAGGTACTCGTGATATATAAACAGGCAGGACCCGGAGCACCCTGATATGGGGACTCCGGGTCCTGCATTATCCCGGCGGGGAGAATCCTTACCGCTTCAGGTCAGCAGAGATTACTGACCTTCACCCTTCAGTCTGCGGCCGTTGCGAATCCTCAGATCAAGTTCGTCAACAGCTTTTTCAGCATTCTCTATCCTCTCTTTTCTCATCTGATATTCACTGTCGGAGATTCTCCTTCTGCTCTTCTGCTGCTCCAGCTCCTCCTTTGCCACTCTGATCCTCTCCCTCGACTGTATCACTCTCTCTTCTCCCTCTGACAGGCGTGAGTCAAGCTCGGCTTCCCTTTCCTGACGCTGCATCCGGGCCTGCTCAGCCCTTGCCTGGCCGAACTCCCTGCCCTTCAGGTCACCTTTGTTTCTGCCGTAGGCGTTTCCCCGGCCCTGATTGGCTTCGCGTGCTCTTTCAGCCTCGTCCTTGCCAGCCTCACGCATTCTTTCGGCTTCATCCTTATTGGCTTCGCGGACCTGCTCGGCCTCGGCCTTCATTGCTTCTTCAGTTTTTTTAGCTCTCTCCTGACCCCTCTGCTTTTCCTGTTCCGCAGCCTTGTTCATCTCTTTGGCTGCCTTACCGCGATTTTCACTCTTCTGTGCCATTGAGATGTTTCCTGCCGCAAGAAATGCGATGATAAGCAGGAAAAGGGGCACTCTCTTCATATTTTTCATAATCTGATTTTTAGGGTTAAAGTTCATTCAACAATGTGTCAAGCCTGACGGCAGCCTCTTCGATCTCTGTCAGGGTGCTGTCAATCTGAGATGTAACTTTCTCGATCTGTTCCACCTCGGCCTCCAGGGCCCTGGCTTCGGCCTCTTTGGCCGCTTTCCCGCCACAGCCGGCCAGCAAAAGAGCAGCCGCGGCAAGTGCTAGAAATCTTTTCTTCATTTTCCTCAGGTTTAGTAGTTATTATTCATGAATGATCCGCTAATGGATCAGAAATTGCTCCTGATTTAGGATTGTCAGTACGGATGCTAAATTAATAACTTTTCAGATAGCGTCAAACATGCACTGATACTGAGAGACAATTGTCTCTGATACGGTTCTGGAGAATTAACAGACGGAGATCTGGCCGGGCATGCAGGAGGCGCACTGGCTCAGGAACCGTTGTTCAGGGCGTCGCTCATCAGGAAGTCGCGGTGCGATTTAACCATGTTGACTGTATAGAGAAGCAGGTTCTTGCTTTCAGTGAGCAGATTCAGGTACATCAGGGTGTTCCTTGTTCCGATGGATTCCGATTTGATGTATTTGATCTGTTTTTTCTTGATCTTTGTTATAAGGTCAAGTATCGCCTGCTGTTCTGCAAGCAGACTCTCCATTTTACTGTGATCCTGGTCTTTGATTACAATCTCGATACGGTCATAGAATTTTGTGATTGCCGTACTGAGCGTATTCAGATCCTTAATCTGCTCCGGAATGAGCGACGGATGGTTGTTGTCGAGATGCTCATAGATGGGATCGGAAATATATTTGAGGCAGTGTGCTATCTCCCTCAGATAGTCGAGGATCTGGACATAATAAGGCCCGGTTTCTATGAAATCCTCCTCCAGCTTTCGCAGGGTGGGATAGAGATTGTATTTCAACTCCTTGGTACGCTGGTTGAGGTCATCCACATTCTTCTTCACCTTCTTCATCTTCTTCCAGTCTTCACCGGTGAGGCTGACAAGGCATGACGAATAGAGCTTACGTACCGATACCACGACGTCGGTGATGGAGGTATTGCATTTGTAAAGTATATTTTCGCCTGTAAGTGTCAGTTTGTCATCAAGTTCGTCCTTTTTTGAAGATTTTGCCAATTTTCTTTTGTGTCTCAGCGCTGACCTTATTACAATGAAAAGTGCAACAGCCAGCCCTGTCACAGCCGCAATGACTCCTCCCCAGTGGAGCACAAGGGCTATCAGGAATGCCACCGTGAAGGCAGTAACAGCCGTAAAGAACCACCCGCCGATGACTGTAACCACTCCGGTGATTCGGTACACCGCGCTCTCTCTGCCCCATGCCCTGTCGGCCAGCGAGGTGCCCATGGCAACCATAAAAGTGACGTATGTTGTGGAAAGAGGCAGTTTAAGAGATGTGCCGAAGGCTATCAGGCTACTGGCCACGAACATATTGACCGACCCTCTCAGGAGATCAAATGATGAGACATCAGCAGGACTCTGGAACCTCTTTCTGAAGGATTGGAAATCGAATCTTTTGTCAATGAACCTGGTTACATTTTCGGGCATAATCCTGCCAATAAACCTTGATGCTCCGACTGTATGCCTGACAACTGACCTGGAAAGGCGTGATGATTCAAATCTCTCCGACCCGGAACCCTGCCTGGCAAGATTGATCTCAGTCTGCGAAACAGTCCTGGCTTTTTTAGACATGAAGAGAGTCACAACCATGATCAGTCCCGCTCCGACAAGGAATATTGTAGGTGTCTTTACAGGTTCGCTCAGCACACCCATCAGCATGGTGTCAGGGTTAAACGAGGGATCACTGGCAAACTCCATGTACGATTCGAAACCGGCCAGCGGCACCCCGATAAAGTTGACGAGGTCATTGCCGGCAAAGGCCATAGCCAGGGAGAAGGTACCGACCAGCACGATGATCTTAAGGATGTTTACCTTGAACAGGGAGTACAGCAGCTGAAGGATAATAGTGATTGCCACAAAAGCCAGAAGCAGGACCTTCATAGTGTTGCTTCCGAGCCATTCCAGGGCTTCGGGGGTCATGAATGAAGCTCCCTTGGCTCCCTTCACCAGTATGAAATAGACGATGGCAGTGATTGCCACACCGCCCCAGAGCGCCCCGAAATATTTCATATATCTCTGGTAGTCAAAGGAAAATATAAGACGTGTAATGAACTGTATTATCGTTCCGAACGCAAAGGCGATCACCACCGAAAACAGGATACCGAAGATGATGGCCAGGGCTTTGGCCGTATTAATATAGTTCCCGATGTCTGCAAAGCTGTCGGTCGAATTCGTGATCTTGATGATCGAAATGGCAACAGCAGCCCCCAGCAGCTCGAAAACGATTGAGACTGTGGTGGATGTCGGAAAACCGAATGTGTTGAAGGTGTCAAGGAGAATGACATCCGTTATCATGACCGCCAGGAAGATGATCATGATCTCGGAGAAATAGAACTGACCGGGATGAAAGATGCCTGACCGTGCTATCTCCATCATCCCGCTCGAGAATGTGGCACCAAGGATGACTCCTACTCCTGCTATCGTAAGTATAACCTTAAGGGAAGCAGCTTTTGAGCCAACGGAAGAGTTGATGAAGTTGGCAGCATCATTCGAGATCCCGACTATCAGGTCAGAAACTGCCAGAATAAACAGGACAACTACGATGATCAGATATACATCCACCTGTTAAAATATTAATGAGATTTCCCTGCCCGATGCGCGGATCTTCCCGTGACACTCTGTAAGGATCATCAATATTGTGTTAAATATAAGGTATTTATAATATATAGTATCATTTTGACATCCCGAAAATAAATCAAATACTAAAAAGTACAAAGAAATAGTACTGTTACATTTTTGTTACACATAATAAAAACTGTTGATTATATTTACCCCGGATATTACGAATGTGTAAAAAAGTAACACGATGTCTGTTATTCGTTTTGGTGTTTCACTCGAAAAAGAGTTGCTTGATGCCCTCGACGGTTTTGTTGAGGAGAATCTCTTTGTAAACCGCTCCCAGGCCATCAGGCATCTCATCAGCAATGGTCTGGCCGAAAGCAAATGGCAGTGCAACAATGAGGTGGCAGGGTCGCTGACAATGATCTACGATCATCACCGCAGGGGACTGGTGGGGCAGCTTACACGCCTGCAGCATGATAGTAACGAATTGATATTGTCGTCGGTTCACCTCCACCTTGATCACGGTCAGTGCATGGAACTGCTGGCGGTCAGGGGTCGGGCAGCGGCACTTACTGCCCTGGCCGATAAACTGCGCAGCGTAAAGGGCGTCAGGTATGCAAGGCTCACCATGACACGATTAACAGGCGAGGAGCATCATGAGAAAAAGTAAACTGCCGGCTCTGCCATTGCTTTTTGCCATTTTACTGCTTGTATCATGCTCGTCGGGCAACCGTGCAGGCCGTGAAGGGCGCATTATCACCGATTACACCGGCCGAAGCATTACGATACCAGATACCATCCGGTCAGTCATAGCCCTCAGATCGGGGACAATGAGGCTGCTGTCATATATGGGCGTCACAGGCAGGGTCAGTCATATCGAAGGGAGCGAGCAGAGGCGCAATGTGCCATACCTCTTTGCAAACCCTCACCTCAGGAGCCTCCCGGTGATCGGGGCCGGCAATAATTATGACACCGAGCTTCTGGCTGCCGCTGAAAGCGACATTATCATTGCGACATTCATGTCGACACAGGAGGCGGACAGGCTGCAGCGGCTGACACGGAAGCCGGTGATACTGCTCGACTACGGTGACCTGGGGGAGCGGAGCGATGCTCTCTACGGAACGCTTACCCTTCTCGGGGAGATATTCCGTCTTCCTGAGAGGGCCGACAGAATAATCAGTTACTTTGAAACAACAATTGATGAGTGTGTCTCCCGGGCCTCCAGGGCGACGGAGCCGCAACGGACAGCCTATGTGGGCGGAGTAGCCTACAACGGTGCACACGGACTGACATCAACCGAAACCGATTACCCTCCCTTTAATATTCTCTCCGTGAAGAATGTAGCCGATCAGCCACAGCTGAGAAACGACCGGAGCGAACCGGGCCACGTTGTAATCTTTATCGATCAGGAGCAGCTGATAGAATGGGATCCGGATGTCATCTTCCTCGATGCTGCCGGCCGGCAGATATGGCAGGAGGAGATAACTCCGGGGATAATGAGCAACTCCCTCTCGGCATTCCGTGCAGGAGAGGTCAACACCGTCCTGCCATACAACTGGAACACCACCAACTATGAGAATCTGCTCTGCAACGTATGGTATATAGGCTCTGCCTTGATGCCCTCAACATTCGGTGATGTTGACGTCGAAGCGAAATGCCGTGAGATATACACTTTTTTTTACGGCACTGACATATATGATCAGGTTTACGATTATTACAGGCCCTTCGGGAGGCCTGGCGAAACGGTACCGGAATGAGCAGGGAGCATGAGATAGAGAGGCAGTATGCCCGGTTTACGGAGCGCAAGGGGAGGTTCCTCTGGCTGGCTGCGCTGGTGACACTGCTGCTTGCTGTCCTGGGACTCGCCCTCGGACCAAGCAGCATCAGCCTCAGCGACCTTTTCTCACTGTTCAGCAGCGGGGGAGAGGAGCTGCACAGAGGTATAGTGATGCAGATCAGGCTGCCGCGCGTACTGGCGGGGATCGTGAGCGGCATAGCACTGTCGGTCAGCGGTGTGGTGATGCAGAGCGTGCTCCGCAACCCGCTGGGGTCGCCCTTCACCCTGGGCATAAGCAACGCTGCCGCCTTCGGGGCTGCCTTCGCAGTGATAATCTTCGGAGCAGGAAGCATGAACAGCAGCAGCAGTGACGCGGTGCTCATTGCAAACCCATATGTTGTAACTCTCTCGGCCTTCTTCTGGTCGCTCATAGCCTGCTTCCTGATACTGCTGGTAGCCAGGCACCGGGGGGCCACACCTGAGAATATGATCCTCACAGGCATCATTGCCAGCTCGCTCTTTACAGCGCTGACCGCTGCCATCCAATACCTGGCCGACGATGTACAGCTGGCCGCAATCGTCTTCTGGACCTTCGGCGACCTGAGCAAGGGCGGATGGCACGAGCTGACGATACAGGTGATCATCCTGCTGCCCGTGATGATCTATTTCTACCGCAACAGGTGGAACTACAACGCCCTGGATGCGGGCGACGAGACCGCACGCAGCCTGGGGGTCAATATAGGCAGGCTGCGGCTCACTGCCATGATCGTTGCCTCGCTGGCCACGGCGGCAGTAGTCTCATTCTATGGAATCATTGCCTTCGTGGGACTGGTTGTGCCGCACATGGTGAGAAGGGTCATCGGCAGTGATGAGCGGTTCCTGATTCCCGGGGCAGCCCTCGCCGGAGCAGCTTTTATGATTGGCTGCGACATCGTGGCACGGACGATCATCCCACCCATGGTGCTGCCGGTAGGCATTCTGACATCGATAATAGGCGCCCCGTTGTTTATATTGCTGCTTGTCAGAGGGAAAGGAGGGGCACAGTGGAAATGATAACCCTCTCCGGCGTGCAGTTTGCCTATAACGGCTTCCCGGTCATCAAAGGCATAACCCACAGCTTTGTCAAGGGCTCTTTCACCGCCCTCCTCGGTCCCAACGGTTCGGGTAAGAGCACTCTCATCAGGCTGATAAACGGCATCCTCACTCCGCAGGCCGGAACGGTGGAGGTGATGGGTCGCAGTGCCGGCAGCATCAGCGCCAGGGAGATGGCCAGGGAGATGGCATACGTCCCGCAGATGCAGTATAACACCTTCCCGGCCACGGTTTTCGACACTGTCCTGCTGGGCCGTAATCCCTACATCAGCTGGTCTCCCGGCAAGGACGACCGCAGGATAACGGCAGAGATACTTGTCAGACTCGGCCTCGATGATATTGCGCTCAAGGATCTCAATAAACTCAGCGGCGGGCAGCGGCAGCAGGTCTTCATTGCCCGGGCGCTGGCACAGCAGCCGTCGGTGATACTCCTCGACGAGCCGACAGCCAACCTTGACCTCAGGCATCAGCACGAGATACTGCGCCTGCTGGGTGAGCTCGCCGCAGGAGGTATCACGGTACTGGTGGCCATACACGATCTCAACCTTGCGCTGAAGTATTGCAATGAGTTCATGATACTAGACGACGGGCAGGTGAGCGCCGAGGGTAGAAGAGAGATCTTCAGCGAGAAACTGATAGAGGATATATACGGGGTAAGAATAAAAATCATACGGCATGAGGGGGAAATGTACATCATTCCCACGGAGCCGCTTTAGCAAACTTAAGGAGGACAAAAATGGATCTGAAAATTGAGATCATAGGCTATGTGCACAATGAGTGGGAGAGAGCTGATCCGGGTGATGCCGACAGGATTAAGGAGAGCATATCCACCATAGAGGTGAAGGAGCAGTTTGCCGATGCGTTGTACAGGATCGAAAAGTACAGCGAGCTCAACATCCTCTTTTACTTTGACCGTTCCGACGGTTATGAGCTTCGCACCGTCACCCGCTCCGGAGAGGTGAGGGGTGTCTTTGCATGCTGCACTCCCCGCAGGCCAAGCATGATCGGGATGACCACAGTCAGGCTGCTGGGTGTCGAAGGAAATATACTTACTGTCACGGGTCTGGATGCACTGAACAACACCCCGGTGCTCGATATCAAACCGGTGGTGACAAGTCGTTGACATCTCCCGGGTGAATAACCCTGTCCGCTATGCTGGTAATGGTGATTAAAGAGTATATTTGAGATAAAAAGATCATGAATCTGTCAATACTGAAATGGCTTGCCAGGGTACTCTCTATAGCAGCTATACTTTTCCTAGTAGTGTTTTCTTTTGATGCCTTCGGAGGCGACGAGCCCTTTGGCAGGCAACTGACCGGTTTCCTGATTCATAATATCCCTGCATTTGTGCTGATTATTTCGCTTATCATTGCATGGAAATCTGAAATTGCCGGGGGAGTGCTGTTTTTGCTGGCTTTTATTGGCATGGGCATCTTTTTTAAATCCTTTGCCGGGAACAGCGGTTCACTGATTGTCATCTCCCCGTTCTTTATTGCAGGATGTGCCTTTATCATCCATGCCCTGCTCTCTGCCAGAAAGGGACGTCAGATTTAGGACAGTCTGTCTAGCCCTGTCTGGTGCTTCAGGTACGTTCCGGCTTCAATTAAGACCTTGTTGCAGGCACTGTATAACAAGAAAGGGGGTGTCCAATTGAGACACCCTCTTTCACAAACCTAACCTCACCTGCTGATAAAAAATTCGGATTTCTGTCAACTTCACTCAGCGGGACGGGATGTATAAGTGATTGATATCCCATCCAGCCGGGCTTAAATTTGACATATTCGGAACCCTTCTTCCAGCATCAAAGATCTTCTTTTTCCATTTTTCTGCATAACCCTCAATAAAGCGTTCGTGTTCGATGAGCTGTATCAGTGTTCATCTTTTGGACGCCAGGAGAGTCCGGGCAGTAGACTATTAATTTTTATTGCCATCCTGGATTTTGCTGCAATTCAGGATTAATAGAAGTCACACTGTATGGATAAGGGAACCATTCGTGTTTCCCGGCCTGAAAGCCAACCTGTTTACCGGCATTAGGTTCCATATAAGTGTTATATCCTCTATGGGCAGGCTCGTCTAAAGTGAAAAATGCATCTTTAAGCGAAGGAATATTTTTCCCTGCATCCTTGGCTTTATCAAATTCACCCCACCGTTTCATATCAATCCACCGTGCACCTTCACACCACAACTCATAGTTTCTTTCTTTCTTGACTTCATCCAGGGTCAGGGCGGAACTGATATGAGCAGATCCTGCACGCTGCTGAACCTTCTGGAGATACTGGAGACCATCAGCATCACTTGTCTGTGCGCACGCCTCAGCATAGAGAAGAAGCACATCGGCGTATCTTGCAACAATGAAGTTGTTATACCGGTACGAAAAGGTTACAAGCACGTCTTCAGGAATTGCGATATGCTTTTTCTGAAGGTAAGCGCTCTGCCCGTAAAGGCCATCGATATTAGCGATTCCTCTGTTGGGGTCTGCGAGCTTCTCTGCTAAACTCAGACTGTTTATATCTCCGTTATCGCTCGGCCATTCAAGTTCGGTGAGGAACTCCTCATAAGAGAGCATCGTGGCTTTGCGGCGATGAGAATCTCCGTCATTCGCTGCGAACTCCTCGGCAAAGGAGTCTTCAATGGCCAGACCGCCCCATCCCTGTGCAGCCATATATACAGGCTGAGCTGCAAGACGGGAAGTTCTCCATCCCCAGATATTCATCTCCATCCATGTAGAACGCTGGATTTTTCCATCCCAGTCACCCATGGCGGAGTTTGCAGCGATATTCGACTCGAATATTTTCTCTTCGGAACCGTCGCCGGCAATATGGAAAAGATTGGCCCACTCTTCACCGGGAACCAGGTCATATTTATTTGAATTAATTACATTCTTGAGAGCGATTTTTGCATTGGGATAGTCACCCTTGTACATAAGAGCCTTTCCCTGGACTGTCCAGGCAAATCCCTTTGTAACTTTTACGGCACCATCTTTATCTGCCATGCTCTGGCGTTCATCAAGATAGGGGACAGCATCTGCACACTCATCTGCACACCACTGAAGAAGAGCCTCATGTCCGCCCTCATAATTGGTGGGTTTGTCAGAGCCTGCAAGTACGTGGTCAATAAGCGGAGGACTGCCCCAGGCCATCGCAGCCATCATATGACACCAGGCGCGAATTACTCTTGCTTCAGAAATACAACGGTCTTTTACAGCGCTTTCCCCGTATTCAAAATTATCGATGATCAGGTTAGCGCGATAGATAACGTAGTAGAAATGGTTGTACGCCAGTTGAATAACAGGACTTTGTGTATCAAAACGGAACTCATTGATGGCGGCTACCATATCATTGTCTCCGTAAAATTCTCCAGCTGCAAGAATGTTATCAGAGGGGTAGTTGAACAGTATATTGTAAGGAACGTAGATCCAGGCACCGTCATAACTCGCTATTTGTGTAGCAAAGTGAGCGTACATCGCTACAAGTGCAGACTCCGCATCCTCATCAGTCTTGTAGAACGATTCTATGCTAATAACGCCCTTCTGTGGAATATCGAGCCTGTCCTCACTACATGCAGTGAATAACAGCACGAGGAGTAAGGGTAGTATATATTTATTCTTTTTCATCTTGTTTAAGATTTAAATTAGAATGTAAGATTTACTCCGAAAATAAGCTTCCTGGCTTGAGGATATGTACCGTTATCATAGCCTGCGGCCGAAGCAGCGTTGTTGGAAGCAGTAGCTGTTTCAGGATCAGCACCGGGGTATTTTGTAAAGGTAATGTAGTCATCCAGCGACACATAACATCTCAGCCTGCTGATGAGTATCCTGTTGGTTATCGAAGCAGGAAGGGTGTAGCCCAGCTGTATTTGCTTGATCTTGAAGTAGGCCCCGCTGAACATGGAAGCTGAAGAGCCCCAGAAATGCCAGTCCTGTGCTACAGCCGCGGGATCAGGCATCGAGGCGCCGGTGTTTTCTGCTGTCCAGGCGTTATCATAGTAATACCTGAGCGAGTTACGCATCGGGGTATCAGCACGATAAAATACAGTGAAGATTTCATTGCCTCCTACGCCGGTACCAAATATGTTCAGGTCCACTCCCTTATAACCGAGGTTAATGTTAACGCCGTATGTGTAATCAGGAATTGCTTTTCCAATATAGGTCATATCAGCATCACCTATCGTTCCATCTCCACTGACATCCTCGAGAATAGCAGCACCTGTTGCAGCGTCAACACCTTCATAATTATAGCCTCTGAAATACCAGATTGGGTAACCAACCTCAAATGCTGAGTGAATAGGGTTGTTGGTTCCGTCCACACCACCGGTGGAACCGGTAAGACGTGAGATAGCGGGATCGAGGTAGGTAACCTCATTGTGCAGTGTTGCGAAGTTTGCGTTGACAGAGTAGGTGAAATCACCGACCTTGTCCTTCCATGCTCCTTCGAATTCGAAACCGCGGTTGAGAACAGAACCTGCGTTGACAACGGTGCTGGAAACCCCAATTTCCGGAACAGGGTTGATGGTTACGAGAAGGTCATTGGTCATCTTGTTAAAGTGTCCCACTGAAAGAGAGAGTCTGTCATCCAGGAATCTCATGTCAATACCAAGGTCCAGCTGTTCTGAGGTCTCCCATGTGAGATCAGGGTTAGCCAGGCCGGAAGGTGCAGAACCATAAGTGGGAGCACCGTCATCGACCATAAACTGATACCATGAGCTGTTGTACGCGATGCTTGTGCTGTATGGATAATTGTTCAGTACATTGATATTGCCATTCAGCCCCCATGAACCACGGAGTTTCAGGAAAGTGATCGGAATCCGGTCAGCGATACCTGCGAAGAAATTTTCGTTGCTGACGATCCAGCCGGCTGAGAATGACGGGAAGTAACCCCAACGATTTTTTTCTGACAATTTGGAGGAGTCGAAAGCATCGGCACGGAAATTCCCCTGTATGGTGTATTTGTTGGCAAAAGTGTAGATCAAACGTCCGAAGTAGGATATTTGAGTCGACTTGCCGGGCAAATTGCCGAAAGTCTTGATTGTCGTTTCACTTCCGTCAACAATATTGCTTATTACATAATTGAGATAGCGGAAGTTCGGCTCGTATCCTGATAGAATATTGGGTCCGGAGGCACTGGCACTAACGTTATCCGTATTATTTTCGGTATATGACATACCAGCCATCGCCGTAAAGTTATGGTTATCAAGGGCAAGATTATAGTTGGCGAAGTTTTCCCATTGATAATAATAACTGTTATTTGCATTGGTGGAGATGCTATAATCATATGTCTGTGCCTGCGGTGTGGCATAATATGGGGTGTTGTAACTATGAACATTGTTCAGCCCCACCCTGTAACCGAAACGGGAGGTAACCACAAGCCCTTTCACAGGCTTCAGGTTTCCATATACAACACCACGAAGGTTGATCCCTCTGTTGTCACGGTCAACACGGTCTCTCTGAAGCAAAGGGTTACCGCTGTCGTCCGTTATGTACTTTGATGTAGCATAGTAGAGATCATTGGTGGGATCCTTGAGTATATTCCTGCCAGCATCATAAGCCTGCTTCATGCTTGAGGCGAACTCTTCCGGCGAAGCATAGTAAACAGGAGTCAGAGGGTCGAGCGTCATCACGGAGTTCATTACTGAACCGTACTGTGACATCTGGGAAATTGATTTGGTAGACCAGTTCTCAATTGAGTTGTTGGTGCCTACCTGTAACCATTTCTTAAGATCATAGTCTGCATTGATCTGAGCTGTGAGGCGTTTGTAAACATCCCTGTCGCCCTTCACCATTCCATCATTATTCACATAATTGATTGAAGTGAAAAAATGTCCCTGGTTGTTTCCACCCTGGAAAGTAACAGTATGCTGCGGGCTCCAGGAAGGTGCGAACACTACATCGAACCAGTCGGTGTCGGTACCGTCATAACCGTTTGTCTCCAGCTGATTATCGATGGGAAGGCCTGACATTCTTTTATAATCGATAAAATCGTCGGCTCTGAATATTTCAGGTTTCCTGGCAAGACTCTGGCCGGTGTACTTAAAATCATAAGAAATGCTGGAAGCACCTTTTGTCCCGGATTTTGTAGTAATCAGAACTACTCCGTTACCTGCCTGGGCACCGTAAATGGCAGCAGAAGCAGCATCCTTCAAAATCTCAATAGATTCAATCATTGAAGGGTCAAGATACTGGATGTTGTCAACCTTGAGACCATCTACAATAAGCAGGGGGCCTATATTGCCCGAGTTTGAAGAGTAACCGCGCACACGGATGGTTGCAGCCTGACCGGGAGCACCGGAATTGGTAAGAACCTGAACCCCGGACGCCTTACCCTGAAGAGCAGCTGCGGCATCTGTGGTCGATACATTTTTAATGGCATCTGCCCGGACTGATGCAACAGCGCCGGTGACATCGCTCTTTCTCACAGTACCGTAGCCCACAACAACTATCTCATCAAGTGCCTCCATACTCTCTTCCAGCATGATATCAATGACAGACCTGCCATTTACCGGCTCCATATGATGCTTATAGCCAACAAAAGAAAATGCCAGCACTGCATCAGCTCCGGGTACCTCGAGAGTATACCTGCCGTTGACATCTGTAAAAGTTCCTAAGGTTGTACCTTCAATCTGTACGGCAACACTAGGCATCGGTTCCCCCTGGGCATCTGTTACAACCCCGGTGACCCTGATTTGTTGAAGTGTATTATCTGAATTCAGTTTCAGATCATCAGCCCCCAGGCAATATGCATTGCTTCCAAAAACAGTGAGGGTCAAGGTAAGAAGCACTAATCCTGCAATCAGCAAGTGCCTCTGTATTCCCCGTTTTAATAAAGGAATAGGCTTGGTTAGTTTTTGTTCCATAACTTGGTTGTTTAGTTAATTGGGAGTTTGTATTAATAAAAGTAAATACTGTTTATTAAATTTCATGTTTATACCAGATCCATTGGATCAGGTCGGGTTTTCTGGATCAGGTCAGGTTTCTTGGGGTGTTTCATAGGCAATCAGGTTTTGTTATCGGATTCTTAACAGATTTGGTCTTCAGTAAGTGTAGTATTAACACTTTAACTTTTCCTTCAAAGCAAGGAAAAAGTTCTCATATACACTTTTGCTTTTTAGTCAAAGACCTTTAAAAATCATTCAAATCACATGAAAGTGCTTCATCGTTCACTTTAGCGGAACTATGATCTGAGTTAATGAATGAGCCGGGAATGTATATTTGATTGTATTGCCCTTGAATTTGATGTCGGATGTTGTACTGTTAACGTCCTCCGCAGCCCTCGGATTTCCGGGATCGGCTATTTTGCCGTTCACCTCATTCACTTCAGCAGTACCGGCGAATTCTCCCGTCTGAAGGACTATGTCTGTTTCAATGGCCTTTGTCTCATGCCTGTTGACCACGTTGATCACCAGGGCTTCGTTGTTAAGGACAGCTGTAACGTCGAGGTAAGGAATTTCCTCAAAAATAGAATTGCTGTATTTTTCGCAGGCAGTGCTGACATCGAGTGATGTGCCGAAGCAATTGTTGCTGTAGAGCCAGAATGCCTTAAAGGTTGCGTTTTTGTAAGCTCCTTCGGGCGAATACCCCACAAGGCTTGACAGCATAGTCATATTAGCCATCCTGACGATATCGGCATGACGGATAAATGAATTAAGATGTTGTGCCACCATTAGTGATACAGTGATGCTGTTCCCGAATCCTCCTGCCCACTCATCGAAGGAGATATAGACCGGTCGTGTTGATCCTGTTTTCGTCATCGCTTTGAGGATAAGAGCCTTCACCGTCTCAATTTTCTGATCAAGATCAAGTCCGAGGCACATCATTCCTGAAAAGCTTCTGTCATTACCCAGTGCCTCGGTTGCATACCGGTGCACTGAGAGGTAATCAATGGTGCCTGTCATATGGGTAAGTACGTAGTCATTCCAGTCTATCCATCCGTTATCCGGTTTGTAATTTGAGGCGCCGCTGGCAATCAGTTTGATGTCCTTATCAACCAGTTGCATCAGTTTACCTGCCTCAAGGGCGAACTTAACATAGTCTTCAGCGCTCTTCTGTCCCATCTGCCATGGTCCGTCAATCTCATTTCCCAGGGCCCAGTATTTTACTTTGTAAGGCGCCTCATTGCCATATTTCCTTCTCAGGTCAGAATACCAGGTGCCCTTTTCAATGTTGCAATATTCCACCCAGTGCCTTGCCTGGTCCAGGGTTCCGGTTCCCGCATTAATGCAAATGAAATTCTCCGCGCCGAGCAGTTTGCATAGCTGCACATATTCATCAGTTCCCATATGATTTGTTTCAACCTGGTGCCAGGCCAGGTCGAGTCTTGCCGGCCGCTCTTCCTTCGGGCCAATGCCATCCTCCCAGTTATATCCGGACACATAGTTGCCGCCGGGCCATCTGACAACCGGGATCTTCAGCTCACGGACAAGCTGAACAAAGTCTTTCCTGAAGCCATTCTCGTCAGCAAAGGGAGAAGCAGGATCATAGATGCTTCCATAAACCACATTACGTATGGGTTCAACGAAGGCCCCGTAGATGTTTGGATCAACTGTGCCGACCTGGCGGTCAAAATCAATTTTAATCACAGCATTACCCTGAGACATCAGCTTTACGGAAAGGAGGCCGGAAAGAGCCAGGCAAATAATTAATACGGTCAGCTTTTTCATCGATAATTAATTTAATGTTTACATCCTTCAAATCAATCTGTAATTTAAGGAAATCCCAGGCCCGGGATGTGGTGAAAGGCTGTTTTTCCTTTCACTTTCAGGTCATAGGTTTTAAAAATCTTTCATTCAAAAGATATCAGTAGCAAATAATGCTTTTGTGACCTGTTTTTACGGCCGGGTGAGGTGATTTTGCGTCAAGTTTTTCTATCTTTCCTTATCGTTAATGAAAAGTCTGGAAGCCACACGGCATATAGACTTTTTAATGCATACATCAATGAAAAAGTCGTTTATAATTATGCTTCTCATTCTGGCTTCGTGTTCAGGAGAGATGACAGTGAAAGAGAAAACTTACTGCAATCCGCTGAACCTCAACTACCGGTTTCAGTACACCGACAGCGTATCATACCGGGAAGCGGCAGACCCGGCCATGATTCGGTACAAAGACAAATACATTCTGTTCGTTTCGCATAGCGGCGGATACTGGTATTCCGATGACCTGCACGAATGGACCTACCTGCCGGTCAGTTCGCTGCCGATAGAAGACTACGCCCCCGATGCAATTGCGATAAATGATACAATATATTTTGCCGCATCGTCAGCCGAAAGAAAACCCATCTATTATACCACCGACCCGTTCAGTGATAACTGGAAGCCCGTGAATGACACCCTTCCTTTCGCTGTATGGGATCCGCATTTCTTCGCTGATGATGACGGACAGCGTTATCTTTACTGGGGATGCTCAAATTTTTTACCGATTTATGGAGTCAGGCTGAACTCAGGAATGCAGGCTGTCACTGAACCCCGGATCCTTATTGAGCATAATGCAGACATATATGGCTGGGAGGTGCCGGGAGAGCAGAATGAGCTGACAAGTAACGGATGGAATGAAGGGGCATGGATGACTAAGTACAACGACAGGTATTACCTCCAGTATGCTGCACCGGGAACGGAATACAGGACTTACGCAGACGGTGTTTATACTTCCGGTTCACCGCTGGGGCCGTTTGAATATGAGATCTACAGCCCCTTCTCCTATAAACCGGGAGGCTTTGCCGGCGGGGCCGGACACGGTTCAACATTTCAGGACAAATACGGTAATTACTGGCATATAGCAACCATGTCCATATCAATACGTCATATGTTTGAACGACGCCTTGGGCTGTTCCCGGCTGCATTCGACAAGGACGGCGTACTGCGGACATTCACCGTCTTTGGCGATTATCCTGCATTTGTACCTGACCGGAAGGTTGATTTTGAAAAGGAGAACACTTTTACAGGATGGATGCTTCTGTCATATAAAAAGAATGCAGATGCGTCATCGGCAGTGGATGGTTTCCCTGTCAGCAATGCCTTTGATGAGGATATAAGAACCTGGTGGTCAGCCGACAGCGGCGATAGCGGGGAGTGGCTCAGCGTGGAACTCGATGACGCCTCCACGGTACATGCTGTTCAGATCAATTTTGCAGATTATGAATCAACACTCAAACCTGACAGCAAGGAAATCTTCTACCGGTACAGAATTCTGGCATCACAGGACGGGAAATCATGGGATGTAATTGCAGATAAGAGCAATAACACGGCGGATGCATGCCATGACTATATTCAGATGGAGAATCCGGTTCAGACCAGATTCATAAAGATTGAAAATATCACTGTTCCTGATGGCCGGTTCTCTCTTTATGACCTGAGGGTCTTCGGAACCAGGGAGGGGAACACGCCCGCAGAGGTGAGCGTATTCACTGTTACCCGCAATGAAAATGACACCAGAAGGGCCCTTGTGGAGTGGCCGGCAGATGACGAGGCAACAGGATATATTGTAAACTATGGCACTGATCCCCAAAAGCTATATACCTCCGTAATGGTTTATGATGCCGGCTCCCTGATGCTCACCGGTCTGAACAGGGATGTGACATACTGCTTCAGCGTTGATGCCTTCAACGAATCAGGAGTTACAAAAGGTACTGTTGTTGTGCAAAAATAGCTGTCAGACTGTTTTTACCGGCACGTCACGGCGGGAATGAACTGTGCAACTGATTCTTTCCCTTACATGCCGTGTATCACAATTGTCTCACCTCTGGCGGGATTGTATTCCGTTGTTTTGCCGTTGGCCCTGATCACGCAAGGATTGCCGAGCAAGGATCTGATCTCAGCTCTGGCAAGTTTGCCGTCCTTCCAGTCAATGTTAACCTCGAAACCGCCCCTGGCCTTGAGTCCGGTCACCGACCCATTCTTCCAGCTGACTGGCAGTGCCGGCAGTATTGAGATTTCTCCCGCATGGCTCTGTAAAAGGCACTCCGCCACTCCTGCCGTATATCCGAAATTGGCATCCGACTGGTTGAATGACGTGTTGTGAAGGTTGTTCCCTATTCCACCCCCTGGCGAACGTGCCACGAAGAATTGCCTGATGACTGTATCAGTCCGTGCGCCGTCCTCCAGTCTTGCCCATTTACAAATATCCCATGCGGTTGGCCATGATGTTGATGCCCGGCGGGGTTCAAGCCATTTCCTTATTGCAGAGGCCAGGTCGGGGTTACCCCTCAAGGTTATAGAGTTGCCGGGAAAGAACCCGAAATTGGCTGACATATCATGACCCTCCCTGCCTCTTTCCCAGTCCTCGATCCACACCTGGAGAAGGCTGTCCCTGCCTATCATGTAAGGCGGGATCCTGACAAGGGCTTCCTCCAGGATACTGCTGAACTCTGAATCAATGTCAAGCAGTCGTGCCGCTTCGATGCAATGAGGGAAAAGGTCTTTTATCAGTCCTGTATTCATGGTTGTTGCCGGAGCAAGAAATGCCTCTTCAGAATCTTCACTGACGAAGAATCCCTGTTCGGGGGACACCGAGAAAGGAATGACCAGGTAATCATATGCCGGATTCACGGTCATAATGTCCATCAGGAACTGTGCAGATCCCTTCATCACAGGGTAGTATTCCCTCAGGAATTCAATATCACCTGTGTAGAGGTAGTGTTCCCATATATGCTGGCAGAGCCACACACCCCCGACGGGCCACATTCCGTAACGCGCTGCATCCACAGGCGCTGTCCCGCGCCACAGATCACTGTTATGATGAGCCACCCAACCGCCTGCATTGTAGTATACCTTTGCCGTTTGAGCCCCGTTTTCAGACAGATCCCTGATCAGGCTGAACAGGGGACCTGTGCATTCAGACAGGTTGGTCACCTCAGCCGGCCAGTAGTTCATCTGGGTGTTGATGTTTATCGTGTATTTGCTGCCCCAGTTAGGCAACAGCTCCTGGTTCCATCGGGCCTGCAGGTTCACCGGTTCACTGCCCTCCCTGCTGCCTGAAACCAGCATATACCGGCCGAATTGAAATATCTTTGCAAGCAGGTCAGGGTCATAGGCTCCTGCCTTCAGGGCAGCAACCCTTTTATCGGTCGGCATCTCATTTTTCCCCGGATCGCCGATCTTTAACCGCACGCGGCCCATCAGCCCGGTGAAATCATTAAGATGAGCATTCCTGAGGGTTCTGAAGTCCTTGCCTTTGACTTCTGCGAGGATCTTTTCACACCTGGCAGCCGGGTCTCCGCCAATGTCCCTGTAATTTACGTAGCTGGTTGCTGAGGTGAGAATAAATGTTACCGAGTTGGCGTCCTTAATGACAAGAGTTGAATCAGTTGCCTGCAATGTTCCTTTTTCAGGTAACGCAACGATATCGGTCTGGAATCCGAGACCGGGTCCCTCAACCTTCGCCACAAGCCAGCTTACCTCTTCGGGAAGATACTTCCATGTGCCGCTCAGGGTCAGCCTGTTATCCGTTGCTTCTGTCTTTTCGGCGAACGGACTGCTGAGTCCGGCCTCAACTGATACTCTGCCAGGCGTGTCTGCAGATATCTTCATTACCATTACATGGTCAGGATATGACATGAACAGTTCCCGCGTCATCTTCACATCACCGTCGGTGTAACTGATCTTGACTATGCCTGTTTCCATATCCAGTTCGCGATAGTAGTCTTTGACGGAATCACTTTCATGCTTGAAACAGAGCAGGAGATCGCCCAATGGCTGGTATGCCTGTTGTGCAACCGGTTTTCCATAGAAGCGTTCGTCAGCCAGTTTTTCTGCTTCTTTGAATTTACCCTCAAACACGAGATTCTTAATCTGCCCGAAATACTTATATGCATCAGGGTCATTGTAATCATGCGGCCTGCCCGACCAGAATGTTGATTCATTCAGGGCTATCCGCTCATTTTGCACCCTGCCGAATACATTGGCTCCCATGTAGCCATTTCCTATGAACAATCCGTCAAGCCATGCTTCCCTGGCCGGTTTATCATACCAGAGAATCATCTCTTTTGCCTCCGGGCTGACTTTCACATCGGTGGAACAGCCTGAAAACATCAGCAATGCTGCGAAAGAACCAAGAATGAGTGATTTCATGATATTGTCGGGTGGTTTGTCGTGTTAAAAGAGTCTTCAGACACCCGGTTACTTTTTTCTGAACTGAATCCAGTCAATGTTCACGGGGTTTTCCTCTTTCAGTACAACAAAGAGATTATGAATACCTTTCTTATACTTTAGCGCTTTTGCATCAACAGCAGTCAGTCCTTCGTTTTTCGGAATTTTCACCTCGGCAAGGAGGAGACCATCAGGATTATCAAGCCTTATCTGAATAACTCCTCCTGTCGGGGAAGAGGCATTAATGCGGACTGACTTGAGTTTTTTCTTCCCGAAGTCGACTGTATTGTATGAGATCCAGCTGTCTTGTCCGGTCAATGTTGCATACCATCCCCTGAAGGTATTGATGGTATCAATGAGTTCCACCGATACACCCGATGGACTGATCTGACTGTAGCGATCGATCTCTATCATGTCAGAAGCGCCTGTAATTCCCACTCCACGGTTAGTGGGAATTACTTTCCTGATTGTTCCGTCTTCATTGAAGAAGAGGCTGTCAATGCAGACGGACCTGTTCTTGTCAAACTTCGGGGAGTAGGCGCTGTTATGATAAAAGAGATACCACTGGCCGCCGTACTCCACCAGTGAATGGTGATTTGTCCAGGTGCCCATGGGTGTTTCGTCCATGATCACGCCCGTCACTTTGAAAGGTCCGAACGGATTATCGCCCATGGCATATTCAAGCCTTTCAATAGTATTTTCCACGTGGGGATAGGTCATGTAATATATTCCGTTTCTCTCGAAGAAGAAGGGTCCCTCAACCAGTCCTTTAGTCGGCAGATCACCTATAACTACCGGATCAGAATCGAGTTCAGTCATGTTGTCTTTCAATTTGGCTGCAAAGATCCTTCCCAGTGAATAGTAGATATATGCCTGGCCATCCTTGTCGATGAACACGCTCGGGTCAATGCCCCTGACATTTGCAATAGGCTCAGGCTGCGGAGTATATGGCCCCTCAGGATTATCTGCTATGGCGACACCGATTCCGAAACCCCGGCCGGTCTTCACGTTGGCAGGAAAGTAGAAATAGTATTTCCCGTTTCTCTCAATGCAGTCTGGTGCCCACATGCTGAACGATGTGGGATTGACCCAGTCGACTTTATCCTGGCTTACAATGACGCCATGGTCGGTCCAGTCAGTAAGGTTTGAGGAAGAGAAGACATGGTAATCTGCCATGCAGAACCAGTCTTTGCGGGGGAAACTCTCCGGGGCCGGTATGTCATGCGAAGGAAAAAGGTACATTTTCCCATTGAAAACCCTGGCTGTCGGATCAGCGGTGAACTGATCACGGATGACCGGATTCTGTGAATAGGCAAGCGTGGTTGCCAGCATAGCGGCGGTAACGATAATTAATCTAATGTATCTCATTGTATTTCTGTTTAATTCAGTTATCAGACTCCCATCAGGGGAATTTATTCATTTGCGATTTCTCCGGCGGCTTTTGCAAGGAAGATGTAGTCGGCGCTGCCGGCCATTGTAACTTCATTCTCACCCCAGAGGAATGGCCAGTCATCCTTGTTCTCAAGGAAATCAGGCCTGAGAAGAATAAGACCGGGGACAATGCCTCCGGCGATTATCGAGAAATCAGCCCTGTTGTTCCCGTAGGCAACTTTCTTCGACCGGGTTCCTACTGCCTGAACAAACGAAACATTTGAAAAGGGATGACACCCCAGGACATAGTTCATGCCCCGAAGAACATATTCTTTATTCATTATATCCGGGAATGCCTTAAAGGCGTAGTAGTTTGCAATTGCCCAGGCGACAACCGAACCGGTGCCACCCCATGACCCGAGGGTGATCGGCACTGCATAGGGATTCTGTTTGTCAATATCGTCAAGTGATTCCCTGTATTTGACCACATAGCCTCTCAGTTTGGTTTTGTACGCTTCATCCATGTATGGCAGGGCTTTCAGGGCCGGAAGAAGCTCCATTCCGGAAAAAGCTCCCTGAAAACCCATGCCGCGGCCGCCCCGTGGGGGTTCAAGCGTGGCCCATATCTGGCTGAGGAACCTGTCAGCATATTTCTTCTCGCCTGTGGTGATATACAGTTGCAGTGCAGCCTCAAGTTGGGAGCCTCTGCTCATCATGGACCACATCATCATCATTGGATCGTTGCCGCTCTTGTTTTCAGCCATTTCATCCGCCTCCCCGATGAGCTGTTTTGCGCTGGCCAGGCTTCTCTCTGCAAGGTCATTGTTAAAACCTCTCAGGGCGCGACTGGCAGCTGCCAGGGTGGCTGCTGTGGAATAATCAAGAAAAGGCTGACGTGTTGTGAAAGCCCAGCGGTCATCAGGGGTGCCGCTTGACCTGCCGTCACTTTCGTAGGGCTTCAGGGCCGGGTTATAAGGAAGATTGTCTGTTTCCGTCATCGCATCACCCAGGTGGTGATACTGATGCATGGTGGGAACAATGATTCCCATTACAGGGTGGCCGATGTTTTCACACTGTGCAACCAGGTTCAGGGTCCCGTGCTCAATCTGTTGCAGGATATCAGGTTTCCCGTCAGGACGATGGATATCAACGTATCTTGTTTTCTGGTCGATGAAGGTCTGATCCCTGTCAGGTCTGAATTCTTCCCATGCTTCAACAAACCTCGAAATAACACTGTTATGTGATCCGGTCTGAATATCAAAGTCACCGGCATCGAACCATCCGCCGACAGCCATATTCGGTATTCGTTCAAGGGGTTTGAATCTCGTATCAGTAGTGTCACCCATTCTGTAGCCGTCGAAATGCTGGTGATTCAGGGGGGCCTGGAGACAATCATCAAGGAAGGGAGCTCCGTGCCAGGTGCGGTAGGCTTCGTTAACCGTCATATGATCCATCTGAACAGGGAACCAGACATCAAGTGTGGGATGCCATACATTGTCATATACATCAGGTGAGATAACGAACGGATTCGTTTTCTGATCACCATAAGAAATGTAATAAATACCTGGCTCCCTGACTGAGGAGAAATCAAACCGGGCATAATTATACCGCAGGTATTTGCCCCACACCTTTACGGGGCCGCTGAATTTCTCGAGAGGCGTGCCGTCAGCCATGACCTGGAAAACCCGGGCCTTCTCCGGCGGTGTGTCATTCATATCCAGTTCTATTACTGCAACCTTTTCCTGGGCGGGGACATATCCTGCCTGGGAGAACCCAATGACCGGCTCCCTGGTCCAGTCCTGATCGGCATTCACTTCAAGGTGCCATGTCAGCACTTTTCCTGTTCTGTCAGCCGGGAGCAGGCTGCGCACTATGAACCATCCGTTCTGTGCGAGGTTACGACCGTCAAAAAGCATCAGGTCGGTTTCTATTCCCTTGATTATTACCATCCTGGAGGGGTCGTCAGGCGCCAGCGTCAGGGTTTTGCCTGTTGCAAGGGGCAGGGGGACAATAAATTCATCCAGACCCCTGTCATCAAATGTGGTATGACCTGCAAACTGGGGTATCTTTTTTTCTGCAGATTCAATTTTTGTGTTGCCGGAAGGGTATCTCGGGAAATTACCGGGTTTGCCGTCAGCAAGGTAGGTCTTTTCAAAGTATGCCGAAGGCAGGAATTCCAGGTTGAATCCGGCATTACCCTCCAGTTCCGGCGGCAGGGGCCTGTCAAGAAAGACGTTGATCTCCACCCCGTTGTCCCTTGCAGTAACACTGATCCTGGAATTGAAACTGTAGTCTTTGTATAACAGCTCTGCGGTAATTGTTTTACCCGCTTCATCAACATTGCGGCTGACTACCGAAGGAACCAGGTCCCACTGTTCAGGAGTATTCTGCAATCTTACTGCCCCGCCTGTAGAGGTTCTTACTCCCTGGTGAATGATTTCAATTCCGGCAGTCTTTTCATCAAAAAACATCCCGGTGTACTGGTTGCTGTAGACCAGTATGTTCACTCCTCGTGTTTCAAAATATCCCTGTTCATTCAGCCGGAGGAGCTGACCGTTGAGAATTGCTGTAACAAATAAAAGTCCCAGGAATGGAAGTATGAATTTTGTGATTTTCCCCGGGGGACTCATATGATATAGGTTGGTTTTTCTCATTGATATGGTATCAGTTTGGATTTATTTATTTTCAGTTCTTTCATTGGTGATACGGAACCAGTCGAAGTCGACGGATCCGCCGGGCTCCCGGGTGGCATAGTTGAACAACCCGAACCGATATCCCATGAAATGAGGCATTGAATATTCCATTTTCAGCTGGTTGCCAATGGGTTTCCATGTCTTCCCGTCAAGGCTGTAATAGAAGTATGCAATATCTCTCCGGTCAGTGAAATCACATTCTGCCTTGAGATACACCTTTTTTCGCTTTAACGGAATAGTTTCCGCTTCTTCGGGGCTGCCCGATTGGGCATTGATCATGACAACCGATCTGACCCCGTTACTGAATTTAACCCCAACAATCCCATACTTTTTTTGCAGGAGAGCCAATCCGGCGAAATCACCTTCCTTCATACGGGAAACATCAATCAGTGTTGATCCGGAACACTCAGGACCAAGGGTGCGCTGAGTCAGGGTATTTCTTGCCTGTGTGAACAGAGTGTCAGTTCGTCCGGTAGTCAGCCTGAGAAATCCTTTTCTACGGGTTACTGACCATAGTGTGTTGTCGGGATTGTGATTCCACTGCCAGACAAGCGGAAGCGGGGGATCACTTTTTTTTCGTTTGAATTCGTCGGATGCGACGATACCGGGTATGAGTCCTTTGCCGGGCGGAAGATCCAGTTCTCCCGGAACCTTGCCGTCAGTACCAATGACCGGCCATCCGTCCTCCCATGCCATTGGGACAATGTATGGGATCCGGCCTACTG
>JAVEXM010000102.1:0-9465 GCA_034004025.1 Bacteroidales bacterium | reverse complement strand
TCGCCTCAGGCAACATTATCGGAAATTGTTCAATAGTTGCCGGACAATATAAATATTATTTCAGACTGTCAAGAAGGCGAATGTCATCATTGGATATTTCAAAGTTTACATCGAAGTTCTGGCGGATATATTCAGGATGAACTGATTTGGGGAGTGGTAGTGCCCCTTTTTGCAGTACGTACCTGACCGAAATCTGTGCCACGCTTTTGCCGTATTTTTCTGCGATGCGCGCTATCTCCGGATCGTTGAGGATCTTGCCTGTGGCCAAAGGTGAATATCCTTCGATCAGGATATTGTTCCTTTGGCAGAATTCCGTGATCTCCTCCTGTCGATGGCCGATGTGCAGTTTTATCTGGTTGACCATGGGTCTGATATGGCATTTACCCAGGATTGATTCGATATCCCTGACGTTGAAATTGGATATACCGATTGACCGTGTCTTGCCGCTTTCATAAAACTCTTCCATTGCCTTCCATACCCCGATGTTCTCCTTAGTATAATCAGCGCCGATCTCTGTCCAGGGCCACGGGGCATGGATCAGATAAAGATCAATGTAATCCAGGCCGATGTTTTTCATTGTCAGTGAAGCATGCCTGACAGCCTTTTCATAGCTTTTTATCTCTGCAGGCAGTTTTGAAGTAACAAATATCTCGCTGCGGGGGATGCCCGAGTCAAGAACTGCCTTGCCCACACTGGCCTCGTTGCCGTATGCCTGGGCAGTGTCAATGTGACGGTAGCCTGCTTTAAGGGCTTCTCTTACTGAGTTGTATGTAACTTCACCTGAAGGAATCTGCCAGGTCCCGAATCCAATCGCCGGAATTGTAACGCCATTCGCAATCTTAAAAAAATCTGTTTTATTCATTTGAGTTAATTATATGATCACAAAAATAAACAGAGGACCGGCTCTTTTGTTCCCGGCAGGTTTGCTGTCAGCACATGGTCAGGACGGCAGGCCGGTTCAGCACGGCACTATTACCGGCAGGTAAACTGGTGAGACTGATGTTGCAGCTGTAAACGGGGAGCCCCTGACCGCCCCGGGAATAATTACTTCGGCGGAAATACCCGGTAAACCTTTCTTCAGATGATCATGAAGATCATTATTCAGGTTGAAGAACTTATTTTTTGCACGAGGTAATTTTCCCGGTCCTCCGAAAATAGTAAATTCACCGATCAAACAATAATTACTATGCTTAAAGGTATTTCTCCACTTCTCTCGCCTCGGTTGCTTGAGGTTATGGCCTTGATGGGTCATGGTGATGAGCTTGTCCTGGCAGACGCCCACTTCCCCGGCGAAAGCATCGGGAAGAGGGTGGTAAGGGCAGACGGATTGCTCATTGCTGACCTGCTTGAGGCAATTATGCCGCTCTTTGAACTTGACAGTTATGTTCCACATCCTTTGATTATGATGGAACCTGTTCCCGGTGATGAGGCTGACCCGCTGGTTGAGGCTTCATATATGAACCGGATCAGAAAAGAAGCTCCGTCAGTTCCTCCGGTCAAACGTCTTGACCGATTCGCCTTCTATGAGCGTGCTTCAAAGGCATTTGCAGTGGTTATGACCGGGGAGGCGGCAAAATACGGGAACATTATACTCATCAAGGGAGTAACGCCCATATAGAAAAAGCCCCGGAACAACATCCCGGGGCTATTGCCTGACGGCCGTAACTCAACACCGGCGCGTCATCCCTAAAACCACTAACCAATCTATTTAAGCAACCACATAAGCTTGTTGATCTCATCATAACCCTCATACTGCCTGTCGAGGGCTTCAATAAGATTTTCCCTGTTATAATTTGTTTCCGATGAAGGATACAGCCACCTCATCGGGAGACCGCCCGGGTTGTTCTCATTGAGGCTGGTTTCCGGATTGATCGGGAACTCCGGATAAGCAGTCCTCCGGTACTCAAAGTAACTGTACTGTGCATCCTGCATAAAATTAAGCAGGTAACGCTGCATCCATATCTGTTTCAGCTGATCTTCCTGTTCAGTCTTGAAGGCTGCCTCTCCAGTCAGATAACCGTCAATATATGCCTGGTCGATCGTCATGGTATGTGCATAGGTGCTGTTGACAGTAAGGAAATGTCCGAGTGCAGCCTTAACTCCCTGTTCATAATACTCCTGTGCTGTTCCCGAGGTAATCCATCCAAGGATCCTGGCCTCGGCAAGTATCAGCTGTTGTTCTGCGTAGGTCATGAGCCGGCGTGGTTCGGTAGCTTCCTCCTGCAGGTAGCGCTTGTTTAGCAGAGAGTATAATCCGGCGCTGTGACCGGCGTTCATCGTGGCATAATCAATTGAAACATCCACACCTGTATAGGCTATCGGATCAACCTCTGTAAAACCGGCAATTATCTGTGCTGCTGCTGGTTCTGCATAATAATACATCCGCCTGTCATTCAAAAGCTTGAGATTATCGATCAACAATGAGCTCATGACAGTCCTGCTGGTGAAGAGGTCATTTGTACCGGATAACGGGTGTTTGTTCTGAGTTGAATAGTTAACACCCAGATAACCGGTAGAGGGCTCCATCAGGTAACCGGCATTAACAATCTCGGCAAAGCGTGATTTTACATTGAGAGAGGTGACGTTCTCCTTCTTGCTGAGGGTCATAAGAACCTTTAGTGCTGTGGCATTGACTGCCCTGCGCCACTTGTCCGGGTCACCGTTAAAGGGTGTCGGGTCGCCGTTGAAGGCTACTCCCTCCGAAAAGAATTTGTCAGCTGCCTTCAGTTCGTTGAGGATACCAAGGAATATTTGCTCCTGGGTATCATATTTTGGCCTGTAAAGACCATCTGCTCCCTTGCTGGCCTCTGAATACGGCATATCACCGACTTCCATTGTGAGTCTGAAGAAGCGGTAAGCTCTGACGAAGCTTGCCACACCTTTGTAGGAGTTTTCCATGACCGTACCTTCTGCTTCCTCCAGCATCTGCTCAAGGTTCGGAAGTATAAGGAGGCCGTCAAAGTAAGTGGCCCCGATGGTATTATATTGTGTTCCCAGCTGACCCTCGTTGGCATAACCTACATATTTGGGCAGGGCGTTGTCTGAAATCATCGTCTTGCCGTCACGGCCGCTGAATGCAGTTACGTTCAGCATAGCCTTTGTGCATAGCATTGAAGCGCTTGCCGTAGTGGTTTTATTCGGGTCAGTGTTGAATTCCTCGAATTTGTTGCATCCGGCAAGAATAAGGGCCATTGCCAACACGAGGAGCGTTATATTCTTTATCTTTTTCATCATCCTGTTTTTTAAATGATTAGAAACCAATCTTCAGGTTCAGCCCCAGGTATCTGACTGCCGGGTCAATAAAGTTTTCAGAGCCTCCATCAGGATCCGAATACTTGAATTGTTTGGCCCATAAAATCACGTTCTGGCCAATTGCAGAAACGGATACTCCACCGAGGCCGATCCTGTTGCAGAATTCCTTTGGCACGCTGTAGGTAAGCGCCACTTCACGTATCTTGAAGAAGGTGGTGCTGTATGCATCTAGTACAGAGGGTGATCCGCCCCATGCGGTTCCTTTATGCATGGCTTCGGTATAGGTCTTGTAGGTTACGGGGATATCATTTGGTGCAAAAACCCTCGTATCACTGGTAATGTTTCCGTAAGTGTCATAGGCGACGGATCCTTCGATAACCTTGACGCCGGTACCGATATAGTTCTTGGTGCCGGGCTGGGTGGCATCAAGGTAGCGTTCAGGCACTACTGAACCCGGATGTGAGCCTGCTCTCCACATATACATCTCGGTAGTGGTCTGTGCTATTCCTCCTACCCTGCCATCGGCGGAGACTGACAGAGCCCAGTTCCTGTACCTGACCCTGTTGCTCAGGCCCCAGATCCACTTCGGATCATAGTTGCCGAATTTTGAATCATAACCGGAGTAGAGAGGCAGTCCGTTATTGTGAATAATGTTTCCTTCGGGATCTTTCTGATAGTCCCTGAGCACATAGTGGTCAGTTCTGGCACCAACCTGCACCCATGGTTTGTCAGCCGAATAAAGCGAATCAAGCTCCAGGTAATAGGTTGCATAGGATGACCAGTTGACAGCCATATCCCACTGCCAGTTTTCAGTTTTTACCGGTGTCACGTTTGCTTCAATCTCCACACCTTTTCTGGCCCACTCCTCATCTATGTTCAATAGCCTGTTGGCGAAGCCGGAAGCGGGAGTGATGGGTGCAAATTTTATAAAGTCATACATCCTCTTCCTGTACCAGGTCAGGTCAACAGATGCCCTGTTGTTGAACAGGTTGACCATTGTCCCGATCTCGAAGGTTCCTGCTGACTCGGGAAGAAGGTCTGTTCCCCTGATTGTAGTGGGCAGAGACGCTGCACTGAGTGTTCCCCAGGCATTGTTTGTAATGGTATACACTGAATTGATATCAAACACTTTGGCTGGTGTCTTGTAGGAAGTCCATGAGCTGCGTATCTTCCAGAGTGAGAGCCAGTCAAGTTCCGGAAGCAGGTTTGATGCAATGAAGCTTCCGGATACTGACGGATAAAGATAGGACCTTGTCGTTTCCGGAAGGGTTGAGCTCCAGTCGTTCCTGAGGGTTGCCTCTGCATAAATAAGGCTATTCCAGGAGAGGGCGAGCCTGCCGTACAGGCTGTTGACCTGCTGGCGGCTGAGGGTTGAGCCGACCACTGCAGGGTTGATTGATGCCTTCAGGGAATAGAATCCCGGGATGGAAAGGCCACCCTGTGTCCGGGCCTCGATACCGTCATCCTGGCGGAAGAATACAGTTCCTCCGGCAAGAGCGCTGACTGTGAAATCATCGAATGTCTTGTCAGCAGTAAGCATCAGGTCATTGTTTATGCTGAATCCCCTGCTGAGGCCCAGGTTGTATGACCCTCTCTGCGACTCACCCCAGACCTGGGTCCCGCCCGGGATAACGGTTGCGACTCCTCCGCCCTGGAAGGATCCCTTTGAGATCCTGACTTCCTGACGGTCGCTGTAAATGTCATATCCGCTGCGCAGGATTGCTTTCAGCCACGGCAGGATGTCATATCCCATGTCAAGGCTGACATTGAAGACATCCTTGTTGATGCTGTGGATCCTTTCGTACCGGTCAAAATATGGATTATTGTTGGTACTGGTATAACTGCTGTTCTGTACTTCATCCGGCACAACCCAGTAGTCTTCATATTCCCTGATGTCATAGTCAGGGGCAGACCATACCAGGATGTTGTACATAGGGTCATATCCGGTATAGCCGCTGAAGCCAATGTTCGGGGATGTCTGTTTATTGTAGGCGATCGAGGATGACAGGGAGAATTTGTCTATTCGCATATCCCCGCCAATAGTATATGTCATCTTGTTGAACATGGAATTGGGATACTGGCCCCTGTTCTGCACGGTGGTGGCCGATGCCCTGAGGCTTCCAAGCTCACTCTGCTGTACTATGCTGACATTGTTGTTGAGAATGAATCCCTGCTGAAGGAAGTTCTTGAAGTTATCCTTGCCGATGGGCAGGTAGGGCATAAGCTTCAGTGATTTTGAGACCGGATCCCACTGAATGACTTCCCTGCCGTCGAGGGGTACACCCCAGGATCCGTCTCCTGAGCGGGCATAGGTATTTGTAGAGGTATTTACCACACGGCCATATGATGACTGCATTTCGGGGATTGCCAGGTAACCCGCAGTGAACATCGTGCTGCTGTTCAGGGTGACTGTGAGACCGGTTTTGTCGGCGCCCCTCCTGGTGGTTACCATTATTGCTCCGCCACCGCCTCTTGACCCGTAAAGTGCAGTTGCAGTGGCCCCTTTAAGTACGCTGATGTTTTCAATATCATCTGATGGCAGATCCCGGAGGGTCATATTGCCGTAGGGTACACCATCAATGACGAGCAATGGTTTTTCGCCACGGACGAATATCTCAGGTTCAGAACTGAACTCGGAGCTGTTCCTGATAAGCATTCCTGCTACTTTGCCGGTCAGGGATGTTCCCATGTCAACGCCCTTGACTGTTGAGACCACGTCACCGGAGACCTTCTGCACCGCATAGCCCAGTGCCTTTTCTTCCCTTTTGATACCCAGGGCAGTAACGACAACCGCATCCATGCCAATGAGCTCCTCATTAAGGACTACATTGAAGACAGTCTGTGATCCGACGGGTATCTCTGCGGTTTTCATCCCGATAAATGAAAAAATGAGAATGTCAGAAGGCTGGACACCCTCAAGGGAGAAGCTGCCATCCATTGCCGTTGCCGTTCCAAGAACCCTGGCCTTGACTGCAACCGTTACTCCGGGCAGAGGCTCTCCCTTGGGATTGGTAACCTTTCCTGTCACAGTCAGTTGTTGCAGTATAGTTCCTTCAGCCAGGTAACCCGGGGCCAGGATGATCTTCCGGTCAATGATGGTATGGGTGACGTCCGTTCCTGCGAACAGTTTGTCCAGGATAGCGTCAATCAGCTGATTTTCGGCTGAAATTGAAACCTTCCGGTCAGTGTCCAGCAATTTTTCATTGTAAAGGAAGAAGAATTCCGATTCTTCCTCTATCCTGTCAAGCACTGTTACAAGCCTTTCATCGGCCATGTTCAGCGTTAGTCTTGTCTTCTGGGAATATGCGTCAGTGGCATATACCTGCATGATACTGAGCAGCAGAAGTCCGATTGCTATTCGCATTGTTAGAAGGATTTTTTTCAGGGGCCGGCTATATGTCCACCCCCCGGGATTGGTTTTTTTCATAACTTTGAAAGTTTTCAGGTTAAAAAATATCGTTCAATGATGTTTTTTAAGGAAATCGTTGCCGCGATTTCCTTTTTTTTGTTTCAGACTATGGGCTGTGTATTGTTTTCATGGGATCAGGGATTTGGTCAGGGGTTTATCATTTCAGATAGATTTTTATAATACTCTTGGTATATATTGAGTCTCCTGCTATTTGCCTGGGCGTTATTTCATACCTTATGGGAGAGGTCATACCCAGGAATTTAAGAACCTCTTCGAGTGAGTCATCCTCAAAAGTGGCCCGGAAGGAATATTTTTCCAGGTCTTCGTCCATCAGCTCGACCTTAACATTATACCACCGTTCAATTCTTCTGGCAACTTCTGACATGCCGTCACCTCTGAAGACCAGTTTTCCGGTGGTCCATGAAGAATACTTGGAAGGATCGGCCGTGCTCCTGGTCACCTTGCCATTTTCATAAACAAGTCTTTCTGAAGGGCTCATTACCATCCCATCCTTGTAATTGCCGCAGCTGACCAGCACTTTCCCGCTTTCAAGCACGATCTCGGTGTAATCCTCTTCCGGGTAGGCACTTACATTAAAGGTTGTGCCCAGAACAGAAAGATCCAGATCTCCTGCATCAATTGTAAATGGGTGCTTTGGATCCGGAGCCACTTCGAACCATGCTTCACCGGTAAGGACAATGGAACGTTTTTTCGAAAATGGCATTGAATAAGCAATGGTTGAGCCGCTGTTGAGCATTCCTTCCGTACCGTCAGGAAGAACAAATGACACTCGCGAACCGGCAGGTGCATATATGGAGGTCGCGGGCCGGATGCCTTCGGTGCCGGTCCGGTCACGGAGAAGCAGGAAGCCTGTTCCGGCAAGTAATGGAATCATTATTGCTGCAGCAATTTTTGAATAAAGTGTCATGAATCTTACTACCGGCTTTCTCACCTCGTAATGTTCATTCAGTCTGATCTGGTGGTGTATCCTGTCAAGGAGGGGAGATAAATTTACCCCCTGATCAGCTTCTCCATGCGCAAAAGTATTCCAGTCTTCCTCAAGCATTCTTCTCAGGTCCTGATTGCTTTCTCCCGCAGCCATGATGGCAATTGCCTCATCAGATTCAGCCTCTCCGGTGCTGTTGTTAAGATAGCCTGACAGTATCTCTCTTTCTCCTTTATTCTTCAATGTCATCAAGTAACTATTTTGTGTCACCGGGAGTTTTCTGTCCCTTTCAGACCAGTAATACCCGCGACGGTTTGAATTCTAATATGAAAAAAGCGAAAATTTTTCTGGCAGACCTCCAGGAGGCAGTCAGATTAGAAAAAGAGAAACGAAAAGCAGGCAGGCAAAGCTCTCTCCGGACAGCCTTGACCTGATCATCTTCACTGTTGCCGAGACATAGTTGTCAACAGTACCCGGTGAAAGACCCAGATCTGCCGCAACCTCTTTCGATGGTTTACCGTCAATCTTGCACATGATGAACGCCTTTCTCTGTCTTTCCGGGAGGTCGGTGACGATTTTTTCCACCTCCTCCAGCAATGAATGAAAACCGGCACTCTCTTCCACGGAATTATCTGAGCTGCTTACGGTGTGCATTGATTCTTCAATATATTTCCTGAGATAGCTCTTCCGGCGGAAGAGCCTGCAGATCTCATTATAGGCAATTGTAAAGAGAAATGATTTGAAAGAGAGATCCCTTTCAAGCCTTTTCCGATTTTCCCATACTTTCATGAAGACAGACTGAACAAGTTCCTCAGAGTCTTCCGGTGATTTGAGATACTTCATGCTGAAGGCATACAACCGACCGGCATAGATGTCGTACAGCATGTCAAATGCCTCCGGATCTCCCTTTTTCAACCTTTCAACCAGTTCAGTCTCCGCTATATTCACATACTGGAAATTGTATCGCTTCAAATATAATCAGATAAGTCATATTAATACCGTCATTAAAGCCTGAATCTTATGACCTGGCGTAGGATGACCTGCATGAGCTGACAGTGTTATGATATTGAATTAAAAAAATTACTTTTATGATCAGGTGATGTTGAATTATAATTGAACTGAATTCAAAATGAGAAGAACTATTTTTTTGATCCGTTGTGTTATTCTCCTGACTCTTATTATATCCCTTGTTCCAGGTACTGCCTATGGCCAGCGCCTGAAATCAGGACCACAGGACCTCTCTTTTTTCTCATCGGTTGATGACACTGACCAGCCATACTCAGTTTATATCCCGGAGAATTTTGATGAATCCAGGTCCTACCCGCTGGTGGTGTTTTTGCACGGTGCCTGGTCTAATCATCGTCTTGGGATAAGGCGTCTCTTTGGCGTGGGCAACAGCCAGGGATATGACTTCATCAAACCGGGAAACGTGGCGTTTGAGAATGATGTGGAAGCGACGAGGTACTATCCTCCCTTCCGGCCTGTTGATTACATAGCAGCGGCGCCACTGGCGCGGGGTACAGCAGGCTACCAGGGCGTGCCTGAGCAGGATGTCTATGATATGATTGATGACCTGAAGACACGGTTCCGCATAGATGAGGACCGGGTCTATCTTACCGGCCTCTCAATGGGAGGTGGCGGAACGCTCTGGCTCGGGCTGACCCGCCCGGATGTCTGGGCGGCCATCGCTCCTGTCTGCCCGGCACCGCCTGAAGGAACCATGGAGCTTGGCGGCAATGCCTCCAACCTGCCGGTACATCTTTTCATAGGCGACAAGGATTTTCTCTTCCAGACCGCCACTGAATGGAAGGTTAAGCTTGGGGTAACAGCCATGAGGCTTGATTACGTGGAGTACCCT
>JAVEXM010000101.1:0-9499 GCA_034004025.1 Bacteroidales bacterium | reverse complement strand
TTACCGGCAATGAGAAGCTCTTTGCCATCTTCCTGATAATAAACCTTCTGTCTGATATCCTTGACGGCTTCATAGCCCGTCGGTTTAACATGCAAACGGAGATCGGGGCAAAACTCGATTCGTTTGCAGATAATCTTACCTATCTGCTGGCTTTTACTGGCTTGCTTGTATTTAAGATGGAAGAGCTGCAGCCTCATCTTGTCAGTTTTATTATTTTTATCGGAATGCTTGTACTCACGGTTATTGTGTCACTGATAAAATTCAGGAAGTTTCCCAGCTTTCACCTCTACTGGACCAAGATCGGCGGTTATCTGCAGGGAGCTTTTTTTATATGCGTTTTCACCCTGGGATTCTGGACCCCGTTCTATTACCTGGTGATTGCATGGGGAATCATAGGCGCATTGGAACATATTGCAATACAGATGGTCATACCGGAGATGCGGTCAAACGTCAGGGGACTTTACTGGGTGCTTAAGGAAAGGCAGAAAGGAAAATAGACTATGATTTTTCACTCCGCTTTCGAAAACAGCTATCTCTGGTATCCCCTTATCGGATTTGCTGTCGGACTGATAGGCACTTTAATCGGTGGCGGCGGCGGCTTTTTTTTCATACCTCTCCTTATCCTGATTTTCGGAGTCCCGGCAAATATTGCTATTGCAACCTCCCTTGCTGCAACACTGCCCATATGCATAATCGGATCTGTGGCGCACTACCGTAACGGTCACATCAAAGTCCGGACAGGACTGATTTTTGCCGCAGCAGGGGTCCTCGGAGCTCTTTCAGGAGCAAGCATCACCAGCCTGATAACGCCGCAGCAGCTGCAGGTCAGCTGGGGCATATACCTCATTATCATAGCGTTGCAGATGATAATCAGCGCATGGCGAAGCAAAAGGGATAAGGCCAACGGCGTTGTAAGGCCTGAGAGCTCGAAGCTTGGCAAGGCCGCAACGGGTACATTCTTCGGGTTCGTTGCCGGAATTATTACCGCCACTTTCGGGACAAGCGGGGCTACACCGGTTCAGGCAGGACTGTTTGCAATGAGAGTGCCGGTAAAAATGGTGATAGGCACCTCCCTTATGGTTGTAATGGTTAATACTGCCTCCGCCCTCGGAGCACACTTCCTGGTAGGAGAAATAGACCTTACACAGGTCTACTTCCTGACTGCCGGCACAATAATCGGTTCATTATTGGGACCCAGACTCCTGCACGGTATTAAGCTCGACGGGGCCGAAGGACCGATACGCACATGGTACGCAATTGGTATGATCATTTTTGGTATTCTCATAATAGTGCGCTGATGAACGGATTAAACAGCCATATCTGAACAAAATGTACTGGAAAGTTTACCTGGTCATTCTTGCCTACTTCGTGCTTGGAACAGCAGGAATCTGGTTCATCAACAGGAACAAGGAAAGGGAAGTGGCACGCAGGAGCTGGATAAAACACCTGACCTACTTCATTATTACCAGTTTCCTCTTTTTCAGCATCGCCTTCAGGGTAATACTGTTCCGCTACATCGCACTGGTCATTATAATTGCGGGATTCCTTGAGCTGGCTAAACTGTTCCTGGAATCGGGGTACCGCCATAAGATCTTTTTCGTCGCCTCCCTGCTGATTTTCGCACTGCTTTCAGCAGGCTTCTTCTTTTTCAGCAATATGGAGCAGGGGTTGATCCTCTATTCTTTCCTAATACTCTGCATCTTCGACGGCTTCAGCCAGGTGACCGGCCAGCTGATCGGCCGACATAAACTATTCCCGAAAATAAGTCCCAACAAGACGGTTGAAGGATTTATAGGCGGAGCAACCGTGGCGGTGCTGAGTGCACTGGTCTTCCGGCAGCTTATCCCGGCAGAACCCCTGAAAGCCATCCTGGTTGCCGCCGTGGTGGTGCTGTTCGCCTTTGCGGGTGATACGGCCAAGTCAGCGTATAAAAGAAGATACAACGTGAAGGATTTCTCCCGCCTCATCCCGGGCCACGGTGGATTCCTCGACAGGTTTGACAGCCTCATTACCGGAGGAGCGGGTGTTGCCCTCCTCGGCTGGCTGACGGCTCTGTAAACCCGGTATCGTCCGGCCTCCGGAGACATCCGTTGGATCATAGGGCACAACCTCTTCATCCACACCTGGAGAATGGCTGTCGTTTCACATCAGGGCGTCCCGCACCTTACCCCTGGAAAACGTCAGCAGCGTCAGCTGAAACATTCTCCTCCTCAGGCACTTTAAAGAAGTGCTTCCCTTCGGGATTATAAATGATATTCAGGGCCCCGGGCAGAATGCCCACCTCAAAATGCTGATCGAAGTAGAGCTCCCCGTCTATATGGTAAGGCATCCTGGCCGCGAATTCAAGCGATAGTTTATCAGTCTGATAGTACTCCACCCTCGGATCGTTGACATGGGTTCCGGCCGGCACCATAAGCAGTATCCTGAGCCTCTGGAACAGCGTCAGTCTCTTTATCGCACAGACATCAAGAAGGGAGTCGTTGGCCATGCCCCTTGGAGTCAGGTAAAATGACCCTGCAAACCTCCTCCCGTTGGCCACCGTGTTCATGAAGCAGTCCGTCTCATATGTAGATCCGTTGCAGAGCATCTTCATGCGCTTCTCCTTATAAAAGAAAAGTGTCTTGACGATATGCCAGACATATTTGCCCTTGCCGCCGGGCTTGACCTCACCCGCCTCGGTATAATTCTCCGATGCCACCTGTGCGTCAAAGCCCAGCCCCATGCCGTTCAGAATGATCTTGCCGTTGCATATCCCCACATCCATCGGCATCACATTAGCCCGGAAAAACATCTCCCAGTCTTTCTCCGTAAACCGGTCGGGAAATCCCGTTATCTGTATGAAATCGTTACCAGTCCCGCCGCCGATCAGTCCAACCACAATGCCCTTCCTGTTGACAAGAGGAACGGCTATCTCATTCATGGTCCCGTCACCGCCGACGCCAACAATGCAATTATACCCGCTGTCGGCATAATGCTCCGACAACTCAGTGGCATGACCCTTTCGCTCGGTAATGACAATGTCAGCATCCAGCCTGTGAATTGCTATCAACTGCCTGATCTGATCGACCAGTGTGAGGGCAAAGCCGTTGCCGGCTATCGGGTTGACAATGAAAACCCATTTTCTCTGTTTCTCCATGACGGTAATTTCAGATTAGAAGATTAGCCGGACTGACTCTATTACGATTTTGGATTTCAGATATCCCTGATTACCAGGGTGCATATCGAATGCGGAAGACTCACCGTAACCGCAGCCTTACTGCCTGAGTAGAGCCTGTAGCTGATCTCTTCGGCTGTGGGGTTCATTACCACGATAGCAACCGTGCCGTCACTATTGATGAAAGCCGTTGTCAGCAGCTGGGCTCTGCTCGCGGAGGAGATTATCCTGCTTGCCCCCGGTCTGATGAACTTTGAAAAGTGCCCGATATAGTGATACGAGTTCATGAAGTGAAGACTTCCCTCACTGACCCTGGCGTGAACGGGTGCAAAACAGAAATTACCGACATGATTGGGACCTCCGGTCTCGTCAAGAAGGATGTTCCAGTCTGTCCATGCCACGGCGCCGTTGTTGAAGTCGTGGATCATGTTCTCACCATACAGCTCTCCCCACTTCCACTGATCTATTGTCTCCCAGCTGAAGGGATAATGACACGCTTCGGTAAGCAACAGGTTTGTCCCGGGGAAAGCCTCTGCCACCCTTTTTACATTCTCATACTGTCTGCCACCGGTCCAGACCTCATACCAGTGAAATCCTATCCCCCACACATACTTTGCTGCCTCTGCATCGCCAAGTATCCCTGAGGCCCTGTGATATATCAGGTCGCGGTTGTGATCCCAGGCTATGAGCTTTTTATCGCCCAGGTTGTTGTTGTGCAACGTCGGGCCGAGGTAATTCTTTATGAAATCCCTCTCCTCCGCTGCCGTATAGATACAACTCTCCCATGTCTGACGTGCCATCGGCTCATTCTGCACCGACAGGCCCCACACCGGCACTCCGGACTGTTCCAGGGCATTGATATATTTAACATAATAATTGGCCCATGGCTGATAAAATTCAGGCAGCAGCTTGCCTCCGAAAAGCATGTCGTTATTGTCCTTCATCCACGCAGGTGGACTCCAGGGACTGACAAACAGGGGAAAGCTCTCTCCGGCCGTCTCCATGGCCTTTTTTATGAAGGGTATTTTGTACTTCTCGTCGTGCGCGATGCTGAAGGTTTTCAGTTCCCTGTCGCCCTCCTCAACATAGGTGTACATGTCACTCGAAAAATCACAGCTGTTAATGTTGGTTCGGCCAAAGCTGTAACCTATGCCTGACTTCGGGTCAAAATATGCCTTCATGAATTCACTCTGCACATCCCCGGGCAGTTTTGCCCATGTCTCAGCTGCAGCATCTGTGAAGGCCCCGCCTATGCCCAGAAAAACCTGAAATCTCCGCGCCGGGTCGATAAAGACCGAGGGCTGTGTCTCAAGAGGCTGGTCAAACTCGCTGAAAAACAGCGTATCAGTCGGCGTCAGCCTGAAGTCAGTACCCTCGGCGGTTGTATAAACAACAACCTGTTTGCCTTCTACCGAGAATGCCTCAGAGGAGTTAACCACCGCTGATGATTTGTCAGCTCTGTTGTTGCCTGTACAGGCAGCCAGCAACAAAATTCCTGTCAGAAGTAACCAGTTCTTCATAGTGGAAAGTTATTTAAAAGTTATGTAATGTCTCCGTCCTGTTTCCGGCAGGCTATGCCACTACTAACCGGCATTGAACCTGCTAGTCCTGCTGCTTCCAGTCCACCTTTCCGGAAGGAAAGTAGCCGATACCCATGGCTTTCATCCGTTCTCCATGATCAGCCAGTCTGACCTTGTATTCGTCCCAGCTGCGCATCTCCGCAGGGGTCCAGCCTATCTCGGCATAACCCAAAAGCCTCGGAAAGAGCAAATACTCTGCTCCGGCCCGGTCAGATATAGTCTCAGCCCAGAGCGGTGCTTCAATCCCTATGATGTTCTCCCTTTTTATCTCAGGAACCAGTGTGGCCGGATCCCAGTTGTATCCGTGGTCGACTTCGATATACCCGGCCCAGTGCAGGCCGTAAGTGCTCGTCGAGTCATATTGCATATCTATATATGCATATTTCGAGGGAGACATAAGGACCTGCGCTCCCTGCTCCACTCCTTTGACTGCATTCCTGGCCCTGGCCCAGTACTGAACAACTGAATTGGGTTTCAGGGTGGCGTGCGCGATCTCATCCCAGCCCAGGATGCGCTTACCGTGCGATACCACTATATCCTGTACCCTGTCTACAAAATAAATGTAGTCATTGAGTTTTGTAGAGTGTGATTCATCGCCTCCGATATGAAAGAAGGGTCCGGGTGTCAGGGCTGCCAGTTCACGTACGACATCATCTACAAATTTGTAGGTTATGTCCGACCTGGTATCGAGGGTGCTGAATCCTACATTTATTCCTGTATAGAGCTCCTTCGCCTTTCCATCCGGATTCAGACAGGGATAGGAAGCCAGTGCAGCATTGGTATGGCCCGGCATGTCTATCTCGGGAATTACGGTCACATACCTCTCCTGTGCATAACTGACAATATCAGAATACTGCTCCTGGGTATAGAATCCGCCCTCTCCTCCTCCGACTTCCGTTTTGGCTCCGTGCTCAGTCAGGTTGGGCCACGATTTTATCTCGATCCTCCATCCCTGGTCGTCACTAAGGTGAAGATGCAGGACGTTCATCTTATAGGTTGCCATCTGGTCGACAAAGATCTTGATATCCTCCACGCTGAAGAAATGACGGGCCACATCGCGCATTGCACCGCGGTACGGGTATATCGGGTAATCACGTATTGTGCCCGTGGCAATCTCCCACGGACCCTCCTGGGCTGTAGCCTCTTCTATCCTGGCCGGCATTAGCTGCCTGAGAGTCTGGATACCGTAAAAGATACCTGCCGGCTTGTTGGCCTTAACGGAAAGGCCTTTTTCGGAAATACTCAGTTCATAAGCCTCATCACCCAGCTCCTCTCCCAGGTCGGCAAGAGAAAGAAGAATATCGCCGCGGCCGGGTTCAGCCCCGGAGGAGATGACCTCCATGCCCATCCCCGTAGCCGGATTGAGCCTGTCAGCAAGGTAGTTGCCCAGCCTGACCATCTCCTCCGAGCCATCCTGAACATAGATGTCTGAATGCCAGGTCAGCCTGAATGTTCCCCCTGCAGCTTCCACGAATACCGGTTTTGGTATGATGCTGTTGACGGTGAGATCGGTGGGTACTGATGTACAGCCGGTCTGGCTCATTAATGCCCCAAATGCCATGATTACTGTAATAAGATGTCTGCTTTTCATATTATTAAAAATTGTTCTGTCACCCTTCCTCAGCGCCTGTCTGCTGACATGCCTTTCTGCATTCAAATATACATTAATTAAATTACGGTCCGCCAGAGCACCGCAACGGTTACCCTTCAAAGGATCCCAACTGCTGCGACGCATTTCAGATTATTGTTATTTTTGTATACTCCGCCATGAAGGTAGTTGACGCAAAAGAGTTCGAAACCCTCTCTCCGCTCTTCAGGGGTGAGAGGGGACAACGCCTCGCTGAATTCATCATTCGGCTGCTGGCGATTGACAAGGTCAATTGGGTGTATGATCACTCGGGCGCATATACCGGTGCCGAATTTACCTCCCGGCTTCTTGATGACATCGGGGTAAGTTATCTGGTCGGCAATGCTGAGAGACTTAAAAATCTGCCAGACGGAGCCTTCATCACCGTTTCAAATCACCCATACGGGGGCCTCGACGGGATAATGACAATAGACCTGTTCGCACGACTGCGCCCTGACTACCGGTTCATGGTAAACAAGCTTCTGTCGCGGATAAAAACCCTCAACGATAACTTTATTTCAGTGACGCCCACGGGTAATAAGAATACCGGTGTGAAAGCCGCCAGCCTCAGGGGAGTGCGCGAGACCCTTGAGCATCTTCGTAACGGTCATCCCGCAGGATTCTTTCCCTCCGGCGCCGTCTCTGACTTCAGCCTGAGAGACATGCGTGTCAGGGACAGGCGGTGGCAGGAGAGCATCCTCCACGTCATACGGTCAGTCAGGGTACCCATACTGCCGGTCCGCTTCTTCGACGGCAACTCAGCCTTCTTTTACTTCCTTGGGCTCATAAACTGGAGAATCCGTATCCTCAGGCTTCCTTCCGAGGTTTTCAACAAACAGGGAGAGCAACCGCGTATCGGTATAGGCAACCTGATATCAGTTGAAGAGCAGCGTCAATTTACTGATAATGTGTCATTTGGATCTTTCCTTCGGGAAAGGGTATATGAAATGCCCCTGGCGCAATCATTTATCCCGGGAAAAATGCTTAATCTTATGGCACTCTAAAGCTGTAGTGATGTACGAGGAAAACTCCAACAAAAAATCGCTGAAATCACTGCTTAACGGGGGGGTGATAAAATCCGTCTTCAGCGACAGGGCAAGAACCAACCTGCTAAAGAAACAGGAGCAGATTGCCATCTCATGGCTCGTTCAGCGGATCCCTCCATTCATCAGCTCCAATCTTCTGACTGCAATCGGCTTCTCCGGCAATGTGATTGTGGCAGGGGCCTTCATACTGGCAGCTTACTTCAGCAGGAGTTACCTTCTTCTGGGACTGCTTGGATTTATGATCAGCTGGTTTGGGGATTCACTTGACGGAAGGCTCGCTTACTACCGGAAAAAACCAAGAAAACTTTACGGATTTGCACTTGATATTACAATTGACTGGATAGGCATTTTTCTGATCGGATTTGGTTATATTTTCTATGTCGAAGGTGTCTGGGAGCTTTTCGGATACGGTTTTGTTGTCATGTACGGATGGGAGATGATCATCTCCCTTCTCAGGTATAAGATTACCGGCAAGTACTCCATTGACTCCGGACTGATGGGCCCGACAGAGGTGAGGATCATCATAGGCATTATTATGGTGGCCGAGGTCTTCCTTCCAGGCTCTCTGCTCTATTCGGCGGGAGTCGTGGTTATTGCCCTCTTTATTTTCAATATCATCGATACCAGGAAACTGCTCCGTGTGGCTGATGACATTGACAAAAAGGAGAAGCAGGAGCTTTGACCGGCTCCTTTTATGACCTTACAACCTGACTGACATGGGCGAAATAACAATCAAAGAAGTTATCACTCGGAAAGAGCTCCGTGAGTTCATCTATCTGCCTGAAAAGGTTCACAGAGACGAACCTGAATGGCTGCCACCGATTTATATGGATGAATGGGAGCTCTTCGACCGAAAGAAGAACAAATCTTTCAACTACGCTGACGCAATACTGCTGCTGGCATACAGGAACGGCAAGCCTGTTGGCCGCATCATGGGACTGATCAATAAAAGATACAATAAGATCAATAACGAAAACGATGGCAGATTCTGCTTCATGGAATGCTATGACGACAAGGAGGTGTTTCATGCCCTCATAAGCCATGTCGAAGCGTGGATCCGCCAAAACGGAATGACCCGAATTGTCGGGCCTCTGGGTTTCTCCGACAAGGACCCGCAGGGATTTCAGATCGAAGGATTTGAATATCCCCAGTTCATCACATCCGCCAATAATTCACCTTACATGGTGACCCTCATTGAGAACGAAGGCTATACGAAAAAGGTGGACCTGGTCAACTATCTCGGAGAGCTCCCGAGAGTCTTTCCGGAAGTTTATGAAAGGGTGCTTGAACGTGTTAAAAGGACAGGAGAATATAAAATCACCGAATTCCCCAGCAAGAAGAAACTGAAGCCTTATATTATCCGTGTTCTCGAGCTGATGAACGAGACTTTCGCCGAGATCTACGGTTTTGTACCGCTGACAGATAAGGAGAAAACCGACTTTGCCGCCCGCTATCTGCCAATCCTTGACCCTAAATTTATCAAGGTGGTTGAAAAAGACGACCAGCTGATCGGCTTTGCCATAGGCATGCCAGACCTGAGCAAAGGGATAAAAGCGTGCCGCGGACGACTCCTTCCGTTTGGCATATTCAGGGTGCTCAGGGAATCAAAGCGGTCAAGGAAGCTGATAATGATGCTCGGCGGGGTGAAAAAGGAGTTCAGGGGAAAAGGCATAGACGTCATGATGGGTGTAAAGATCCTTCAGGATGCCATTAACAGCAGAATGGAGACCCTCGACAGCCACCTGGTCCTCGAGGATAACGTCAAAATGAGAGGCGAATACGAGCGCATCGGCTGCAAAGTGGTCAAGAAGTTCCGGATATATCAGAAGGAACTGTAGACATAAGACCTTCAGACTTCAGACCTTTATTCCCACGTGATGACGGAGATCCTCTTCTTGCCGTCCATCTTCACGGTAAGAGCGTTTTTGAACTGTACATGCCTCACATATTTCCTCTGCTTTACCAGCTTCTGCCTGCCAAGTTCATCCCAGTTAAGCACGGAGTTCTTCTGGTTGTGCTGAACGGAGAAATACCCGACATTCATCGAGGTCACATTGTGGAAGAAGTGAGAGCCCGATGAGGCATCCAGCGG
>JAVEXM010000007.1:0-44450 GCA_034004025.1 Bacteroidales bacterium | reverse complement strand
GAAATATAAAAGGCCGACAGAAAATGATTAAGACAGCTGTTGTCATACTTAACTGGAACGGGAAAGAGTTTCTGAGCCGATTCCTCCCTGACGTTGTGGAGAACACGCTTTCAACGGAAATATCGGTCACCGTCGCTGACAATGCATCGGATGACGGTTCCGCAGAATGGATACGGGATAACTTTCCCGATGTAAAGATCATACAGCTCGACAGGAATTACGGCTACGCCGGAGGCTACAACAGGGCACTGCCTGAGACGGAGGCGGAGTTCTATATCCTGCTGAACTCGGATGTGAAGGTGGAAGCAGGATGGGCAGAGAAACTTACCACCTTCATGGAGCTTCATCCCAATGTGGGAGCCTGCCAGCCGAAGATACGCTCTTACGCTGAGCCTGCTGCCTTTGAATATGCCGGTGCCGCCGGAGGCTACATTGACAAACTGGGATACCCCTTCTGCCGGGGACGTATCTTCAGCACCGTTGAGGTTGACAGCGGACAGTATGATGACAGCCGTGAAATCTTCTGGGCTTCCGGATCATGCATGGCAGTAAGGGCATCGGCCTTCGAACAGTGTGATGGCTTCGACGAGTCCTTCTTTCTGCACATGGAGGAGATAGACCTCTGCTGGAGGATGCAGAATGCAGGGTTTACCGTCTGTTATGTGCCGCACGCAACTGTCTGGCATGTCGGGGGTGGCACACTGGGTTACGGTTCACCGTCGAAGATATATTACAACTTCCGCAACAGCCTCGTAATGCTGGCAAAAAACCTGCCTGCCAGGCACCTGCGGAGAACAATCCTCGCACGGCAGCTGCTCGACGGAGTGGCAGCAGTCATGCTTCTCTTCCGTGAAGGACGCGCAGCAGCCTCCTCAGTAATAAGGGCACACAGGCACTTCCGCAAGCTCAAGACTGCCATCAAAACCTACCGGGCAATGAATCCACACCCCGACATGTATCATACTCCCCACACCATGATGAACAAATACCTGCTTTTTGAGTATTATATACGCGGAAGAAAAAAGTTCCGTGACCTGAAGTGGAACTAAACAGAAAACAACAGATGGCAATATTCCTGACGGTGGTGCTCACCGTCTATTTCCTGGCCAACCTCTATCTTTACCTCAAGGGCCGCAGGGCACTATCAGGGGCAGGGCTCCCGGTCACGGCATATACAGTGATCTTCCTTCTGCTGGCCTCTGCCTTTGTGGCAGGAAAGATTCTCGAACACAATTATACCAGCCTCTTTTCCGATATTCTGAATGTCATCGGAGGATTCTGGATGGCCTTCATGCTTTACGGTTTCCTGCTCTGGCTGACGGCTGATATTCTTCTTCTGCTGCAGAAACCGTTCCATCTTGTTCCTGATGCGGCAATCCCGAAGCTCAGATTATGGCTTTTCGCCGGCGTCACCTCTGTCACCGCATTACTCATCATCATCGGCTTCTTCAATGCCATCACCCCGGTCGTTAAGCGTTACGACATCTCCGTCGACAAGCATTTCACTGACGGCAGCGACTCGATGCGCATAGTGGCCGTATCTGACATTCACCTGGGCAGCATCATCCGAAAGAGGAGCATGAGACATCTCTCCGCCATGATCGCTGATGAGAAGCCTGACCTGGTGCTTTTTCTGGGCGACCTGATTGACGGAAGCATCGGTCCGGTGCTACGTGACGACCTATTGTCGCACCTTACATTGCCCGGGCTGCGTTTCGGCACCTATGCCATCACCGGTAACCACGAGTTCATGAGTGACCTGAAGAAGTCACTTCCCTATATCGAAAGCAAGGGTATCAGGGTGCTTACCGATGAGACGGTGAGGCTTGACAACGGTGTTCAGATTGCAGGACGAACTGACAGGACTGTCATGCAGGGGTCGGGGAAAGGACGTGCCTCGCTGGATTCGCTGCTCGTCTCCGCCGATCCTTCTCTGCCGGTGATCATACTGGATCATCAGCCTTACGGCCTCTCCGAGCTCAAAGGCACAATTGCAGACCTCCAGCTTTCGGGTCATACCCACAACGGCCAGATGTGGCCGTTAACCCTCATAACAAAACGGATGTTCGAGTTGAGTTACGGGTGGAAGAAGTTCGGCGACACCCACGTCATAGTCTCTTCAGGATTTGGTATATGGGGACCCCGCATGCGCCTTGGCACCAGGCCGGAGATAGTCTCCATTCAGCTTCGCGGAAGGTCAGAGTAGGGGAAAAACCTTTTCCATCATCATACCGCGGGAACCCTTCACCAACACATTATATCCTTCAGGCCTCCTCTGCCGGAGCCATTCCGCCACCTCCTCCGATGAGCCAAAGAGCTCTGCCCGTGTGCCTGCAGCCGCCTGCCGGAACTGAGGTCCGGCCAGCAGGATCACGGCTCTGCCGAGGCTGTTCAGCTGCCTCACCACCGAGGCATGACCCGACTCACTCTCCGATCCCAGTTCGAGCATATCGCCGAGGATGACCATCTTCTTCTCCGACTTCACGGCAGCGAACGAGGTTATGGCTTTCTCCATGCTTGAAGGGTTGGCATTGTAAGCGTCGCAGATGATTATGTTCCTACCCGTATCCACTATCTGCGAACGGTTGTTTGCCGGCCGGTATGACGCAATGGCATCAACAATCTCCTGTTCGGGAACATCAAACAAAAGCCCGATGGCCATTGCGGCCTGCACGTTATCAATGTTGTATGATCCGAACAACCCTGTTTCGAACTCGTAACTGCTTTCGCCTATTGAGGCCCTGATCCGGAGAGTAAGGGCCGCACCCCCTGCCGGCTCAGCCCGGAGACTCCTTCCCGCCGGTGAAGAGTACGGCACATATCTCCCTGCCAGCGCAACAAGGTCGCGGAGTACGGTGCTCTGATCATTGTAGATGGCTGTGCCGCCACTCTTTCCCAGCCACCTGTATAGCTCTGATTTGGCTGCCTTCACATCTTCCAGGGAGCCAAAACCTTCAATATGTGCAGTGCCTATGTTGGTGATGATGCCGTGTGTGGGCATGGCCGTCTCGCAAAGAGCCGCGATCTCCCCCTTATGGTTGGCGCCCATCTCCACTACCATGAATGCTATGTCTGAAGGTGCCCCGAGCAGTGTCAGGGGCACACCTATATGATTATTGAGGTTGCCAGCCGTGCTGTGCACCTTTCCTTTCCTGGCGAGGACGGCGGTGATAAGTTCGCGCGTGGTGGTCTTGCCGTTACTGCCTGTGACTGCTATCACAGGCACCCCGAGACTGCAGCGGTGACGCCTGGCAAGTGCGTCTAGCGTCTCAAGGACATTGTCGACAACAATATACCCCTCACCTGTAAGGGAAGGGTCATCCACCACCGCGGCGAGGGCTCCGGCCTGCAGCGCCGCCGGGGCGTGCCTGTTGCCGTCGTGGGTGGGGCCCCTGAGGGCAAAAAAGATCTCGCCCTCACGCAGGGATCGGGAATCTGTCGTTACACCCGCACTGCTGCGGAAAAGCTCATACAAGCGGTCAGGTTCCATAATCATCTAAAAAGAGGCCTCACTACTTTTGATAATGAGGCCTGATATTATCCGAAGGTCCTTATAGTTATAATCCTGATGGACTCCCCACCCTTATCATCGCGCACCTGAAGCCCAGGTCATCGCGTGATGCCTCCTGGTCGAGGTAACGGCGGGTGGAGGGATTGAGCCAGTAGGCCCTGTCTTTCCATGATCCGCCCTTGATGACCCTGGCCCTGTCATTGATGAGGGTCACGTAGTCATTGTCGATCTCGTTCTGAGAGTACATCCTTTCAGTCTGCGGAAGGTCGGCATTGCCTGACCATTCAAGGCTGGAGGAGATGCTCGAGATGACGTCACCGTCGAGGTAGTTCCTGTAATCTGACTTCTGGTAGTTATACCTGTCGGCCACATCCTCGGGCTTGACAGTATCTATCTGAAGCCTTCCGAGCCTGTCCTTCTCCACCACCATGCCGTTGGCATCACGGCGCAGGTCGGTGAAGACGTTGCCCCTGAACGGGTTGAACATATCCACATCCTCGGAGGAGAGCGGACGGTATACATCCTGCACCCACTCATTGACGTTGCCGGCCATGCAATAGAGGCCGTAGTCATTGGGCCAGTATGATCTCACATCCACGGTTATGCTACCGGCATCGTTAAGGTTGCCGGCCACACCCATCATGTCACCGCGGCCGCGGACGAAGTTGGCCATGAACTCACCTCTGTTCTTGGGAGCTGCATTGCGCACGTTGTGTCCGTCCCACGGATAGATGGCTCTCTCGTAAATTCTCTCTTCAAAGGTGTTGCCCCTGAGGCCGTAGGCTGCAAACTCCCACTCAGCCTCCGTCGGCAGACGGTAACGGGGAAGAAGGATACCATCCTCCTGCCGCACGCGCGGGTGCAGCTCATCAACCCTCTGTCCGGGAACACCTTCGTACTGCCCGGCGAGATATGATTCGGTGTTGAAGTTGTTGGCACCGGACTGCTCCACATTGGCATCCTGCCATTTGCTGTCGAGTAGTATCTGCTCATTGACCCTGTCGGTACGCCATACACAGTAGTCGTTGGCCTGAAGCCAGCTTACGCCTACTACCGGATAGGTATTGTACGAGGGATGCCTGAAATAATACTGAACATAAGGCTCATTGAAAGCCAGCGGGCTTCTCCACACCAGAGTGTCGGGAAGGGCACGGCGGTGCACCTCGGGATAATCGCTGTAAACGCGCCTCAGCCAGTAGAGATACTCGCGGTAGTCGAGGTTGGTGACCTCCGTCTCATCCATATAGAATGATGATACTGTCACCCTGCGGGGGTTGTTGTTCCAGTCGAACATCACATCCTGCTCCACACGCCCCATGGTGAAGGTACCGCCTTCAATGAGAACGAGGTTGGGGCCGGTGATCTGCTCCGATGCTTCCCCGATAGGATAGCCGAGATCATTCACGTCACCCGATCTGGGATCACGGTAACTCCAGCCGGTGGTAGGAGATACATTGTCCTGTTTGCCCCCCTTGCAGGAAAAGAGAAAGAGTGCAACAACCACAAAAACCGGTAAAGCTCTGAGTCTATACATAGCGCTAAAAGGTTAACTTATTTAATTTTCAACATTAGAATTTTAATCTGTTGCATTACACGCTGCATCAAAATAACTACAAAAGGGGTAACTTTATTATATGTATTACCCTTCTTTTTTCAACATTATTGAAAGTCATGGACAACCCTGCCCGCACTATAGCTGTGCCCCCGATTGAAACATTATTTCCGGCTATAGCGTAACTATATGATAATATGATTTTTACGGGGCCAGTACTCCATCCCACAGCCGGCTGAACAGCGGTAAAACCGCCGTAATACTCTTTTGCCACTACACTGAATGAGTGCCAGGCTGACAGGCCGAAAATAAGATCCCTGTACCCTGCCTCGGCACCGGCATGAACGGTCAGGTCACTGCCCTGCACCGACAGTGTGGCATAGGGCCCGACAATTAGTTTGCCGTTGCCGGGTGCGAAGGAGCTCCCTGCCGTCACGTTCAGCAGCCGCCTGAGCCTGTTGTGATCCTGCTGGTCGTCGCCAAGATAGGGCCGTGTCAGATGCATTACCGACACTCCGCCGTACCAGGGCCCGGTAGCAAATGATACTCCGACGCCGAGGTCAAAGCGGGCGATGCTACCCGGTCCTGCATAGCCTGGCGAGCCTCCGGTGATACCCCTGAAGGGATCTATATCTTCCGGCAATATTATTGATCCGCTTTTGATACCTCGCCATATAACTGAGGCTGTCAGGCCGGCATTAAAAAAGAGATCCCTGCCTGCGCGCAGATGATATGCATAGGAGCCTCCTGCCCTGAAGTCGTTCATCACCTCTCCCGTCATGTCATCACTCATCCAGATACCGGCGCCGCCGTGAAGCAAAGGAAAATATGAATCCGCTGAGGCATATACGGAACGCAGTCCGAAGCCCCCGGCAGGAAGGAAAGAGAAAGCCGACAGGTTCATGACAGGGTTGCCTGCGGCACCGGTCCAGGCGGGATTGTACATGAAGTGCATGCCTGATACCGATCCGTACCAGGTGTCCTGACCGTTCACAGCCGCCGGGCAGAGAAGGATAATCGCCAAAAAGGTTTTGTATCTGAGCCTCATAGTCCTGTTCCGCAATTATCAACGGGCCGGGGTTATCAATATTTTGTCGCCGGGGTGCATCATTCCGGGAGCAAAGATAACCTACTTCACTATCTTTGCAGTGATGAGATTAAAAACCCTTATCCTGCTGACAGCAATTCTGCTGCTTACAGTTCCTCATGCGGCAGCTGACGGCTATGCACCGGCCTCAGTGCTGGGCAGTGGCACCTGGATAAAGATAGGGGTCACCGAGGCGGGTGTTTACCGGCTCGACTACTCGCGCATACGGGCGATGGGTATCCCCGATCCGGGCAGCGCGGTCATCTACGGTAACAACAGGGGCCAGCTCTCATTTTACAACGACGGCAGTGCACCTGACGACCTGAGAAAGGTAGCTGTTCATGTTGAGACAGGCAGTGACGGCATATTCAATGAGGGTGATTACCTGCTCTTTTATGCCGAAGGAACGCACCGGTGGGTCAATGACGATGCTCAGGAGACCTACAGGTTCGTGCGGCACTTCTATTCTGACACGGCCTGGTATTTCATGACCTCAGAACCGGGCGGAGTTCTCCGCGCTGTCACCGAGCCTCCGCCCTCACAAACGGCGAACAGGTCATCACAGGCTACGGATGTAGCCTTCCGCCATGAGACAGAAGCTGTGAACCTTATCAGGTCAGGGAGGGAGTGGTACCAGCAGGTCGTGCCGGGAACACAGAATAATGTGGGTCCGGGGTTTACAGACCTTCTTACTGGCGAAAGGATCAGGTACCGGGTAAGGGTTCTTGGACGGTCAGACAGCGGCAGCTCTTTCTCCCTGAAACAGGGATCCGATGAGCTGAACAGGATTGATATCCCCGCAGTCAATATGACTGACCTGAACGGCATCTTTGCATCCGTAGCCACGGTCGCCGACTCTTGCCTGCCCGACTCTCCGGCGCCCTCATTCAGCCTGACATGGTCCTCCGCCGGCAACCCGGCAGCAACAGGATATATTGATTACGTCGACTTCCTGGCAAGGGCCGGGCTGCAGTACCGCGCAACACAGCTCTTCATAAGCGACACCAGGTCGGTAGCAACTGGCGCGATTACCCGCTTCACGGTCGGAGGATCCTCCTCCCTGAAAGTGTGGGATGTCACTGACCCCTTTGCCCCCAGGATCATGCAGACCTCACAGGCTTCAGGCACCACACATTTTACTGCAGCCACCGACACGCTGAGAAAATTCGTGGCCTTTGAAACGGGAAATCTTAAGCAGCCTGCTACCGGGGCAGTTGCGGTACCTAACCAGGACCTTCACTCACTTGCCCCTGCCGATATGATCATCGTTACCCATCCGTTGTTTGAGGCTCATGCCAGGAGACTGGCAGACCTGCATCTTTCAGATGACGGAACAACATCCATTGTTGTCACTCCCGGGCAGATTTACAACGAGTTTTCCGGGGGCATCCCCGATGCTGCCGCAATAAGGAATTTTGTGAGGATGATCCGTGACAGGGGTGCCGGAACGCCTTCCCCTCTGCGGTACCTGCTGCTTTTCGGCGACGGATCATACGACAACAAGACAGCTCCCCCCGGCAACACCGCCTTCATACCCACATGGCAGTCGGTCAACTCCCACACCGGGGTTCTCTCCTTCACCTCCGACGATTTCTACGGGCTTCTTGACGACGGTGAGGGTGAGGCTGAGGGTCTCCTTGACATCGGCATCGGCAGGCTGCCGGCTGCCGACACCGCCTCGGCGGGTGTGATGGTGAGAAAGATAGCCTCATACATGAGCAGTGCGACAATGGGCTCCTGGCGCAACGTACTGTGCCTTGTAGCCGATGATGAAGACTCCAATCTGCACATGAATGATGCCGAAGGACTGGCCTCCACGGCTGCCGCAGCAGCACCTTCGCTCATGACTGAGAAGATTTACCTTGACTCCTACCGACAGGTGACAACGGTGACGGGAAGCTCCTACCCTGATGCGGTCAGGGCTGTTGACGACCGTATGGCTGCAGGATGCCTGATAATGAACTATGTGGGTCACGGGAATGAGACAGGACTGGCACATGAGAGGGTCATCAGGACAGACAACATCAACTCATGGGAGAACTACGGCATGCTTCCGCTATTCATCACCGCCACATGCGAGTTCTCAAGGTTTGACGACGTGGATATCAGCCAGGGCACGGGGATCGTCACCTCCAAGACCTCGGCCGGGGAGATGGTGCTGCTCAATCCGCACGGGGGAGGGATTGCGCTCATGAGCACCACACGTGTTGTCTATTCAGCACCCAACTACATCCTGAACCGCAATATCTTCGACCATGCCTTTGAAACAGCGCCGGACGGTCGTTCCATGAGACTTGGAGACATCATCAGGCTGGCAAAGGTCAACGCCGGAACAGGGATGAACAAACGCAACTTCCTGCTTCTCGGCGACCCGGCGCTGCGGCTTGCCTGGCCGGTGCAGGGCAGGGCGGTCACAGACAGCATCAACGGTGTCTCCGTCGAAGTCGCCACGGATACCCTCAAGGCGCTGGCGTCAGTTACCGTCAGCGGCCACCTGGAAGATAATGAGGGTAACCTGCTGAGCAGCTTCAACGGTACGGTCTGGCCAACGGTTCTTGACAAGAGCAGCCATGTTACCACCCTCGCCAATGACGGCGGCACACCGATGACCTACCCCGTTGCCGGGAATATTCTTTTCAGGGGCACAGCCACTGTCACCGGGGGCAGGTTCAGTTTCTCATTCATGGTGCCTCTTGACATAAATTACTCCTACGGCAAGGGAAGCATCATCTATTATGCCCGCGACGAAGACAGTGACCTCAACGGCAGCTTCGGAGGAATCATCGTGGGAGGTTTCTCGGGCATCAACAGCAATGATACCGAAGGTCCCGCCATACGGCTCTTCATGAATGACACTCTCTTTAACGACGGTGGCATCACTGACACCTCTCCCACCCTGCTGGCGCTGCTCTCCGACGAGTCGGGAATCAATGCCACGGGCACCGGCATAGGGCATGACATCATTGCCTGGCTCGATGATGATATGGCGAATGCGGTGGTGCTCAACAGCCTGTACAGCTCAGACGTCGGAACACACAATGCCGGCAGCCTCTCCTACCCGATGCTCATTGCTGAAAGGGGTAAGCACACCCTGTCGCTGCGGGCGTGGGACAACCTGAATAACCCGTCGGTGGCTACCCTGGACTTCGTGGTTGAGACTGACGGCCTCTTCAGGCTCACTGACCTGCTTGCCTTCCCCAATCCTGCTGCGGCAGCTGTTAATTTCACGGCCGGGCATAACAGGCCCGAAACGGAGATGGATGTGACGATCACAATATTCAACAGCAGTGGCAGCACTGTACGGGTTCTGAAAGAAAAGATATTTACTGCCGGTTATGCATTGCCTGACATACCGTGGGACGGCTGTGACGCCAGGGGCAGCAGGCTGGCCCGGGGGCTATACCTGTGGAGGGTGGAAGCCGTTACTTCCGAGGGCGAAAAAAGCGCCGCTACAGGACGCATCATCATTTTGTAATACAACACAATAACACACCGTTTTTTTTGTTTTATATTTGCACGAAATCTTGAAACCTACATATAATGAAAAGCAATACGCTGACAATAAGCCTACTACTTATTTTGTTTGCATTTAATATACCTGTGACAGCACAGGAGGATGAACCTTATAACGTCATCCAGACCGCTGTCCCCTTTCTTTCAATTGCCCCGGATTCACGTGCCGGAGCCCTCGGCGATGCCGGTGTGGCTACCTCTCCTGACATCTTCAGTATGCACTGGAACCCCGCCAAATATGCTTTCATCGACGGCAACGGAGGTTTCGGAATGTCATACTCACCGTGGCTCAGAGCCCTGGTGCCGGACATAAACCTGGCATACCTGACGGGGTATTACAGGATCGACAGCAGACAGGTGTTCGCCGGAAGCCTGATGTATTCATCTCTCGGAGAGATACAGTTCACAAACGATTACGGTGAATACCAGAACACCTTTAATCCGAATGAATTCTCAGTGGACCTTGCCTATTCGCGTCTCTTCTCACAGCACTGGTCAGGTGGCGTGGCACTCAGGTTCATCTATTCAAACATCACCGGCGGCCAGCTTGTCGGGACCACAGAAACCAAGTCAGGTACAGCATATGCCGCTGATGCCTCGGCATACTACACTACTGACCTGAAGCTCGGAACAAAGACCGGCAAGATTTCTGCCGGCCTGAACCTGTCGAACATCGGCTCCAAAATGAGCTATACATCCGATGTCGACCCCGATTTTATCCCCATAAATATGAGGCTCGGGACAACCTTTTCCGTTGATCTTGACAAATACAATATTCTATCCGTCTCTTTCGACCTTAACAAACTGTTGGTGCCCACACCACCTACATATGAGGAGGGCGAGATCGTCGCCGGCAGAGATCCCAATGTATCGGTCCCGGTTGCGATATTCCAGTCGTTCTACGATGCCCCCGGAGGGTTCAGCGAGGAGATGAAGGAGTTTGCCCAGTCAGTGGGCGTGGAGTACTGGTACAATCAGCAGTTTGCTCTTCGGGCAGGCTATTTCAACGAGTCTCAGATGAAAGGGAACAAAAAGTACTTCACTGTCGGCGCCGGCTTCAGGCTGAGTGTCTTCTCGCTCGACTTCTCGTACCTGATGCCCTTCACGCAGAACAATCCCCTTGCCCGCACACTCAGGTTCTCTCTCGGTTTTGAGTTTGACTCTCTGCGCAACCTGAGCCAGAAGTAACCTGATGACACTGCATCAGAGAATAGGACAGGGCATCGACTTCCACCGTCTTGAGGAGGGCCGTGAGCTATGGCTCGGCGGCGTCCGCATCAGCTCCCCAAAAGGGTGCGTGGCCCATTCTGACGGCGACGTCCTTATACATGCTATCTGTGATGCACTACTTGGTGCTGCGGGACTGAATGACATCGGCTTCCACTTCCCTGACACCTCCGAAGAGTTCAGGGGAATCGACAGCAAGATACTGCTCAAGCGGACGGTGCAGATGATCACCGGCAAGGGTTACAGGATTGCCAACATTGACAGCACGGTATGCCTGGAGACTCCGAAACTGGCTCCCTATATCACTGCCATGCGCACCACGATGGCCTCCGTAGCCGGCATCTCACCCGATGCTGTCACCGTCAAGGCCACCACCACCGAGAAGATGGGCTTCACAGGCCGCGGTGAGGGAATCGTGGCAATGGCTGTCTGCCTGCTCGCCGACATTATCCCCGATAATCTTTAAGTATAATCCGTCAGAGCCTCTTACTGCCCTTAGCCACCATAGTCCTGGCGATGGCAGACGACTGCCAACTGCCAACTGCCGACTGCCGACTGAAGACTGAAGACTGCCTACTGCCCACTGCCTATTGCCTCCTCTATCAGCTTGTCATCCGCCAGCGTCGGCATAGTCACCACCAGTCCCGGTGTGCGTTCCATCTCCCTGGTGATTGCAGCCACGGCTCCGCTGTTCCTAGCCCAGCTGCGGCGTGCCAGCCCGTTGGTCACATCCCACATGAGCATGCTCCTCAGGCGGCGTGATGCTTCCGGCGTTCCGTCGAGCACCATACCGAAGCCTCCGTTTATCACCTCTCCCCATCCGACACCTCCTCCGTTATGGATTGATACCCATGTGGCACCGCGGAAAGAGTCGCCGATCACATTCTGCACCGCCATGTCAGCGGTGAAACGTGATCCGTCATAAATGCTGGCGGTCTCCCTGAAGGGGGAGTCGGTGCCCGACACGTCATGATGATCGCGGCCAATGACTATGGGAGCGCTGACATCACCGGCAGCCACCGCTTCGTTGAACGCCTCCGCAATCTTTGTCCTGCCGCGTGCATCGGCATAGAGGATGCGTGCCTGCGAGCCCACCACCAGCCTGTTGTGCCCGGCCTCACGTATCCAGTGAATATTGTCAGACATCTGCTGCCGTATATCATCGGGAGAATCATTGATTAGCCTTTCCAGCGTTGCGGCAGCTATGTTATCCGTTTTTGCCAGGTCGGCAGGATCGCCCGAGCAGCATACCCACCTGAAGGGCCCGAAGCCGTAGTCAAAACAGATGGGACCCATTATATCCTCAACATAGGAGGGGTAACGGAAGCCCCCCCTGCCGTCTGTTATCTCTGCCCCGGCACGTGAAGACTCAAGCAGGAAGGCATTACCGTAGTCGAAGAAATATGTTCCGTTTGAAGCATGCCTGTTGATGGCGTCAACCTGACGGCGGAGAGAAGCCTGCACCAGGCTGCGGAACCTTTCGGGGTCCTCCGCCATCATCCGGTTGGACTCATTAAAGGTCAGGCCTGCAGGATAATATCCACCCGACCATGGATTGTGCAGCGATGTCTGGTCAGACCCGATGTCAGCCCACAGGCCCTCCTCGGCGAACTTCTCCCACAGTTCAACAATGTTGCCGTGATATGCCAGCGATACCACCTCTCCTGACCGGCAGGCAGCTCTTGCGCGTTCAGCAAGGTGGGTAAGGTCATCATGCACCTCATCAACCCACCCCTGGGCATAACGTGTCTCTATGGCCTTGCGGTTTACCTCGGCAATGACCGAGACCACCCCTGCTATATTACCTGCCTTGGGCTGTGCGCCGGACATGCCTCCCAGTCCTGATGTTATGAAGAGCCTGCTTTGCCGTGTGCTGTCGTCAGCCGGCTTCAGCCGGCGGGCGGCATTAAGCAGTGTGATGGTGGTGCCGTGGACTATCCCCTGAGGCCCGATGTACATGTATGAACCCGCTGTCATCTGGCCGTACTGCGACACACCCAGGGCGTTAAACCTCTCCCAGTGATCCTGTGATGAATAGTTGGGGATTACCATCCCGTTGGTGACCACCACCCTCGGTGCCTCGGGGTGGGAAGGGAACAATCCCAGGGGATGACCGGAATACATTACCAGCGTCTGGCTGTCGGTCATCTCCGACAGGTATCTCATGGTGAGCCTGTACTGGGCCCAGTTCTGAAAAACGGAACCGTTGCCACCGTATGTTATCAGTTCATGGGGGTGCTGTGCCACACGCGGGTCAAGGTTGTTGGTGATCATCAGCATGATCGCGGCGGCGTGAACCGACCTGTGCGGATACTCCTGCAGGGGTCTGGCCTTCATCTCATACGAAGGCCTGTAGCGGTACATGTAGATACGACCGTAATCACGGAGCTCAGCGGCGAACTCCGGAGCCAGCACACCGTGTAACTGCGGGGGGAAATACCTCAGTGCATTGCGCAGGGCAAGCCTCTTCTCCCCGGTGGTGAGCAGGTCACGCCGCCGCGGTGCATGGTTGACAGCCGGGTCATAAGGCTGCAGTTCAGGCAGTGATGAGGGAATGCCCTCGCGAATCTGTGATTGAAAATCGTTCATGACATGAGGTTATATCAACATACAAAGATAATAAAACGCGCAGAGACGCCGGATAGAACGTCTCTGCTTACGGTCATAAAACGGTATGTAATCTATTGCTGTTCGCTTACGATCTCGTCGTCAACAAGAATACGTCCGCAATACTCACAGACGATGATCTTCTTCCTCGATTTGATGTCGAGCTGACGCTGCGGGGGTATCTGGTTGAAACAGCCGCCGCAGGCGTCTCTCTGCACGGAGACGACTGCCAGCCCGTTGCGGGCATTGATGCGTATGCGCTTGTATGCCGTGAGAAGCCTCTCCTCTATCCTGGTCTGCAACTCCACTGACTTCTCCTCGAGCTGCTCCTCCTCCTTCTGCGTGTCACGGGTAATATCGTCAAGCTCGGACTTCTTGCCCTCCAGGTCGCGCTTTCTCTCGTCCAGGGCTGTCTGAGCCTCTTCCATCACCGCCTTCTTATCCTCAATCTGTGCGGCGAACTCACGTATCTTCTTGTTGCAGAGCTCTATCTCCAGTGTCTGAAACTCTATCTCCTTGGAGAGGGAGTCATATTCACGGTTGTTGCGGACATTATTCTGCTGCTCCTCGTATTTCTTTATCAGAGCCTGAGAATTGGTGATCTCCGTATTTTTCCCTACCGAAGCCTTCTCGAGCTCGGCGATCTCGTTCCTGAGATTGCCGATCCTGGTCTCCAGGCCCTCCACCTCATCTTCAAGGTCCTGCACCTCCAGTGGCAGCTCGCCCCTCAGGGTTCTTATCTTATCTATCTCTGAATCAACAAGCTGAAGTGAATAGAGAGCTCTCAGTTTTTCCTCTATGGTCAGTTCGGACTCAGCTGTTTTGTTCTGTTTTGTCATAGTCTGATATTAATTTAAAAAGTACGACAGCACCCGCATACCGACACTGTCAGTGAGTTCTTGTGCTTGCATTATACGCGGGTCTCATATTACTGGTAAAAATTTATCGGATTCGTTTTTGTTTCTGAAAAGCGGAGTGCAAAGTTAGGAAATTTTTTCTGAATCAGGTTGTGAAGCAGCTCAAGAGAAAATTTTTCGCTCTCATAGTGACCAATGTCAGCTACCAGCATTGAGGGCGGTGCTTCGGCAAAGGCATGGTACTTTATGTCGGCGGTTAGGAAAGCGTCGGCGCCGGCGCGGGCAGCGGCACCTATGTATTCAGAGCCTGACCCTCCGCAGAGGGCCACTGTTGACAGCAACCGCTGCAGGTCACCGCTGTACCGTATCGCCGGTATGCCTGTCAGCTGCTTCAGCCGTTCAAGAAGCTCCTCTCCCGGCAGCGGAGCAGGCAGTCGCCCGATGGCGCCGGCGCCGTTAAACCCGTTCTGCAGGGCTATGATGTCATATGCCACCTCCTCGTAGGGATGAGCTTTGAGAAGAGCGCTGATGCATCTGCGAGCCAGGTATGACGGCACCACCACCTCTATCCGCACCTCCTGCTCAGCATGATCCCTGCCCACCTCACCGGCAAATGGCTCTGCACCCTCGCCGGCACGGAAGGTGCCCTCCCCGGTCACATTGAAGCTGCAACGGTCATAATTGCCCGTCACACCAGCCCCGGCAGCAAAGAGAGCATCCCTCACCACCTGCGCATGCTCATGCGGAACGAAGGTGACGATCTTGGAGAGCCTCCCCTCGAGGGGCACCAGCACCCTGATATCCTCCAGCCCGATCTTCTCGGCGAGGATGTGACTTACCCCGCCGGCACTGTTGTCAAGGCTGGTATGTGCAGAGTAGACTGCAATATCCTTTCGTATGGCTTCGGCAACCGACCGCTCCGCATCATTGCCGCAGACAAGGTGCCTGAGTGGCCTGAAGATCAGGGGATGGTGCGAAACAACCAGGTCACAGCCTGCTGCTGCTGCCTCCTCCATCACGCCGGGGGTAACGTCAACGGTGAGCAGGACTGATGAGACAGGTGCGGAAGGGTCCCCCACCTGCACTCCACTGTTATCATAACTTTCCTGAAAGGCAGGAGGGATCAGCTCCTCAAACCATTGTACAAATTCTCCGAGAGTGACGGCCATGACATCATTCTATTTCATCCCTGATGCTGACCAGCATCTCCCTGATGTTTCGCAGGCTGTCGGCTATCTCAAGGCGGTAGTCGGTCTCCTCACGGTTATGCCTCAGGTAGCGTTTTGCTCCCTCGATGGTCATACCCTTTTCCCTGAGCAGGTGATGTATCACCCGCAGGTTTTTTATGTCCTCCTGCATGAAGAGCCTGTTGCCCTTGTTGTTCTTCTTAGGCCTCAGTATGTCGAACTCCTTCTCCCAGAACCGGATGGTGGAGACGGGTTCGGAAAACATCTCGGAGACCTCTCCTATCTGATAATAGAGCTTTTCTGTTTTCTTTTCCCTGTAAGGCATCACATGAAGATAAATCAGTCGAAAGTCTGTCCGCTCCTGCTCGAGATCTCAAGCATGCGGTCATATTCATCAGGGGTAAGATCATTGAAATAATAGAGCGCCGGGTCAACGTGGCGGCTGTTAAGCATAACCTCGTAATGCAGGTGAGGTGCAACGGAGAGGCCCGTATTTCCGACAAAACCGATAACGTCTCCTCTCCTTACCTTCTGCCCTGCCCTGACATTGAAGCCGTTGAGATGGGCATAGACAGTCTGGTACCCAAATCCGTGATTGATGACAATGTGATTGCCGTAACCTCGCCGTGTCGATTTTACAGCATCGACAGTGCCGTTGCCGGTAGCATATACTTCAGTACCTGTAGGCGCCGTGAAATCCATTCCTGAATGAAACTTCACAATCTTGTAGATGGGGTGAATCCTGAGTCCGAAACCTGAGGCAGTGCGCTTCAGGTCTTTGTTGGAGAGAGGCTGAATCGCAGGTATGCTGCTGAGCATCTCCTCCTTCTCCCTGGCATAGGCAATCAGCTCATCAAACGACTGTGACTGGATGTATATCTTCTTCCTGATATTGTCAAGCCGCTTGGCTGTCTCTATGATCAGCTCGGAGTTTGTGAAGCCCTCCAGCTCAACATAACGATTGGAGCCTCCGATGCCACCCTGCCTGAACGAGGTGGGCACAGGCTCTGCCTCAAAGATGGTCCTGTAGAGGTTGTCATCAGTCTCCTCCAGGTGACTGAGCACCTTCTCAACATTCTCCATCTCCCTGTTCATCAACTCATACTGAAGGGTAAGCTGTTCTATCTCCCTCTTCAGGGCCTTCTCCTGCGGGGAGTCAAAGACAAAGGCAAAGATGAAACCGTAGATACCGGCCAGAAAAAGTGATGCAACAAAATAGCCAAAGAGCCTCAGAAAGGTCTCTTTTAGTCCCAGCCTTATCCTGTCAAAGCTGAGAGTCTCATGATTGAACTTATACTTTGTCTTTGGCATCTGCTACGGTGGCAACCTGAATGCTCTGCAAACATAAGAAATATTAGGGAAAATGCAAATACTCCCTATAAAACGGGAAAAGCATTCATTCACTGTTTTTTCTTACGGTCTGGCCAGGAAATCCAGCATCCTGTAATACTCCTCTTCCGTCAGGCTGTCTTCAAAATACCATAGAGGATTCACATGTTCCCCGAAGAGATCAATCTGATAGTGCAGGTGCGGTCCCGATGATATGCCGGTGTTTCCCGAAATGGCTATCAGGTCACCGCGGGTAACCTTGTCACCCCTTTTGACCCTGCATTCACTCAGGTGACCGTAGATGGTACGATAGCCGTAACCGTGGTCTATCACCACCTTGATTCCGAACCCGTCGTGGTCATTCCCGGCATAATAGACTGTGCCGGCACCCGTGGCATGCACCTCCGTGCCTATCGGACAGCGGAAGTCCTGTCCGAAATGCCACCTGGGCGACCCCAGCACCGGATGTTTCTCGCGGAACTTCAGTCCGTCACCCAGCCTTATATTTACCTCCACCGGCCTGATGTACGGAAGGTGAGCCCACATCTTCTTCCACTCCTCAGCCCTCCCGGTCAGCTCTGTCAGTGAGTTGTACTGTATATTGGTCTGGGTCCTGAGATCTTCAAACTTCGACCTGACTGCCATCATCATGTCACTGTTCATATAACCGGTAAGGTCTCCGAACTTAAATGTACCCCCGGAACCCCCTTCGGAAATATCTTCGGGAATCATTTCGAGGTCGAGAATAGCCCTGTACGAAGTATTGTCACTGGCACGAAGGTCGGCAATGACTGCGGAAGAGTAATCGATTTTTCTTTCCAGAAGAGAGTAGCTGAGCTTCATCTCTTCGATCTTCTGAGCGAGCAACTCCTCCTTTGGATCGCCTGCCAGGCGGTGAAAGATGAACGCATAAATGACTGTCAGTACAATAGATACGCCAAACCAGAAAGCGAAACGAAGGAGCTTCTCACTCCATCGCCGCCGGTGTTGCAGGTACTGCAGGTTCGCTGCATCAAAAACGTAGTTCTTCCTTCTCGGCATCAGCAGATCAATGGGTTGCCATTAAAATGGATTGCTAACTGACAAACGTAAAATAATTAAATTAATTTTACAAGCCCGTAAAATAAAGAAAATTTACACAGGTTGCGGATTTAAGATGAAGGCAAACGAGATCAGGGAGGAATTCCTCAGTTTTTTCCGTTCAAAAGAGCACAGGATAGTGCCATCGGCACCGATGGTCATCAAGAATGATCCGACGCTGATGTTCACCAATGCTGGCATGAACCAGTTCAAGGATATCTTCCTGGGCAACCAGCCTGCTGTATACAGGCGGGTCGCCAACTCACAGAAGTGCCTGCGGGTGTCGGGAAAACACAATGATCTCGAGGAGGTAGGCATTGACACCTATCACCACACCATGTTCGAGATGCTCGGCAACTGGTCTTTCGGCGACTACTTCAAGAAGGAGGCCATAGAATGGGCATGGGAGTTTCTCACCTCCGTGCTCGGCATCCCCGTGGAAAGGATCTATGCCACTGTCTTTGAAGGCGACGCCGAACAGGATGTACCCAGGGATGATGAGGCGGCCGGATACTGGAAGAGCTGTTTTAAGGGTGCCGAAAACCACATAATCGACGGGTCCAAAAAAGACAACTTCTGGGAGATGGGCGATACCGGACCGTGCGGCCCCTGCTCGGAGATACATGTCGACCTTAGGAGTGACAGCGAGCGGGCGGAGAGAGCGGGTCATCTCATGGTGAACACGGGGCACCCCCTGGTGATAGAGATATGGAACCTCGTCTTTATCCAGTACAACCGCAGGGCAGGAGGCGAGCTGGAGCTCCTTCCCGAAAAACACGTTGACACGGGCATGGGTTTCGAGCGCCTCTGTATGGTCATACAGAACAAAAAGTCAAATTATGACACTGACATTTTCCAGCCTCTCATAGCCGCCTCAGCCGAGGTGACCGGCAAACCATACGGCGAGAATAACGAATGGGACACGGCCCACAGGGTCATCGCCGATCATCTGCGTACTGTGGCATTTTCTGTTGCCGACGGTCAGCTTCCGTCAAACAACAAGGCAGGCTATGTCATCCGAAGGATACTGAGGCGCGCCGTAAGATACGGCTACACCTCCCTTGGAATGAGAGAGCCCTTTATGCACACCCTGCTGCCAACACTGACAGAGACGATGGGCGGCCACTACCCCGAACTGGCGGTACAGAGAGATATCATTAGCAAAGTAATCAGGGAGGAAGAGCAGTCGTTTCTCAGGACACTGGGCAAAGGACTCAGAATGATCGAACGGAGGGTGGCGGCCCTCAGACAGAACGGGGAGACACTTTTCCCGGGCAGCGATGCGTTTGAACTGTTTGACACCTACGGCTTCCCGGTAGACCTCACCCAGCTCATACTCAGGGAGAACGGCATGACCCTTGATGAGGAGGCCTTCAGGACTGAGCTCAATGCCCAGAAGAGCAGGTCGAGGGATGATGCCGCCGTCTCGGCAGAGGACTGGGTGGTGCTGCACGATGTGGAGAGTACCCTTTTCACCGGGTATGACCGCACTGAAGACAATGTCCGTATCGCCCGCTACCGTAAGGTGGCCTCCAGGGGTAAGGCGACCGTACAACTGGTATTCGACCGTACACCCTTCTACGCAGAGGCGGGAGGGCAGACCGGCGACAAGGGATACATCACCTCAGACGATGAGAAAATCATAATCACGGACACTGTCAGGGAGAACAACCTTATAATACACATCGCTGGGCAGCTGCCCAGGAACCCTTCAGCCAGCTTCAGCGCCGTTGTCGACAGCAGCGCAAGACGCGATACTGCCCGCAATCATTCTGCCACCCACCTGATGCACCATGCCCTGCGCGAGGTGCTCGGCAGCCATGTGGAACAGAAGGGATCGCTGGTGACACCCGAAAGGCTGAGATTCGACTTCAGCCATTTCAGGCAGGTGACCCCGGAAGAGCTTGCCGCCGTTGAGGAGAGGGTAAATGAGATGATAATGAACAACATCCCCTCGGAAGTGCATGATGATACACCCGTCGATGAGGCCCTGGCCATGGGCGCCATAGCCCTCTTCGGGGAGAAGTACGGGGAGAAGGTGAGAGTAGTCTCTTTCGGCGACTCCGTGGAGCTGTGCGGCGGCACCCATGTTTCGGGCACCGGCTCAATAGGTCTCTTCAAGATAATCTCGGAAGGCGCCGTAGCTGCAGGCGTACGACGCATTGAGGCAGTCACCGGCAAGGGTGCACTTGCATACCTTAACGAGAAGCTGAATAAACTGAATGAGATAGCCATGATGCTTCGGAGCACAGGAGACCCTGCCTCCAATATCTCAAAACTGATGGCAGAAAACAGCTCTCTGAAACAGACTGTCGAGAGGATGCAGCAGTCTGCGGCAGCCGAAGCAGGAAGAAAGCTGGCTGACGGTGCATTGACTGCCGGCAACTGCAGAATATATTCCGGACTGCTGGCCGCGACCCCTGCCGGAATGCTGAGAAATATCGCACTTCATATCAGGCAGGCTGACAGCAGCAGCATCATAATCATAGGCTCCGCTGACGATGGCAAAGCCTCTCTGCTTGTAGGACTGGGAGAGGAGGCCGCCGCATCGTCCGGAGTGAATGCCGTGGATATAATCAGGGCCGTCGCACCGGAGATTAACGGCGGCGGCGGCGGACAACCATTCCTGGCCACCGCGGGAGGCAAAAGGCCGGAAGGACTCGATGCTGCCATCTCAAAAGCAGTGGAGATGGTCAGAAAAGTGCTGTAGGAGACCTGAATTTTATACCTTTGACAACCGTAATGAGAGTTGCACGTCAGATATCTGCCTGCGGCATCGCTGCAGTGATGACATTCGTCATCAGTTCGTGTTCTGTGCAGCCCTGCTATGAGGATACTGATCCCATGATGCATACCGTTCTGCTTGCCAGCGGCACGGGCGAGAGCGCCAAAGCCGACTCCCTGAGGGTGCGCGGCGTCTCTCCCACCGACACCGTGAAGTTTGTTGATGCCAGAGCGGCAGCCTCCTTCTCTGTTCCTCTTGATCCGGCCAACGACCTTTCTGTGTTTTTCATAACGGTCAACGGCATTCATGACACGGCCGTGATTTACTATACCCGTCTCCCTCATCTTGTCTCCCCGGAGTGCGGCTATACCTTTATAAGTAATATAACAGGAGTGAAAACTACTCACAATATTATTGATACCCTTATTATTGAGAACAGCAAAGTCGACCTCGATGGCGAAAAGAACCTGCATCTCTTTTTTTAGTCTCCTCTTTCTCCTTGCAGGAAGCAGTGCCGCGGCCCAGGATACGGTCACGGTGCCGCTGCATCTCAGGGCCGGCTTCGATATCTCAGGACCGCTGTTGAAATTTGTGAATAAAGACCTGATAAGTTACGGCGTCCTCTCCGCTGTCGACATCACCGAGGCCATTACCCTCAATGCCGGGGCGCGTTACTCCTCGTTTCATTCAGTGCGGCACAGCTATGACTTCAGCAGCCGGGGATTGAGCATTGTTACAGGTGCCGAATACAACTTCCTCAAGGCCAACGTATCAAAGGGAAAGTACTATGCAGGGATAGGGTTGCGTTACGGCCTCAGCCTCTATTCCGAGGAGGCTCCCGTCATCAGGTATACCAATGCATGGGGAGAAGGAGTGTCATCGATTCCTCTCTCACGCCATGCCGGTCATTTCCTTGAGCTAACCCCCGGCTTCAGGACCGAACTCTTCCCGGGAGTGACCATCGGGTGGAACCTGTATATGAGGCTGCTGATCAGCGCCGGAGCCGGCAAGGATCTCAAACCCGTATGGATGCCGGGGTACGGACCCGCAACCAAAGGCATGGCCACGGCAGCAGAATATTACATTTCATTCTCTATTCCCTACAAAAAGAGAAAGGTTATCATCCTGCCCAAAACAGAGGATACTGAATATGATGAAGAGGGAGAACAGGTCACGCCTCCGACGGGCACATCATCAGGCTTCGGAGGGAGACTCTGACCGCTTCCTGTGACTGAAAATCAGAAGCCCCATGAAGGTCAGAAATCCGTTTACCAGAAGCATCTCAAATCCAAACTGGTAACCGTTGAACAGCTCCTCCGAGAAGATGTTGAGAACGTAGCAGATTATCGGGGAACTGATGGCTATCCACGGCGTAACCCTGTCATTGACATGCAGTTTGGTGAAAAGGCCAAAGGTATAGAGACCAAGCAGAGGCCCATAGGTGTAGCCTGCAATTGTAAAGAGCTTGTCAATTATTGCCCTGTCATTCATCTGCCTGAAAAGCAGTATGCAGATAAAAAATACCAGGGCAAAGGAGATATGCACCGAATATCTTATTCTCGTCTTCTTCCCGTCATTCATCACCTTGTTCTTCTCCAGCCCGAGAAAGTCGATGCTGAACGAAGTGGTCAGTGATGTAAGAGCACCGTCGGCACTCGGGAAGGCAGCAGATATCAGCCCGACCAGGAAGACCACCCCTGCAGCCGGCCCCAGGTATTTGAATGCTATGGTCGGGAAGAGATCGTCAGTCATGGCAACATTCAAACCCTGCTCTGCGGCATAGATCACCAGAAAGGCGCCCAGTACCAGGAACATAAATACCACAACCACGTTTATGGAACTGAAGGTGAACATGTTCTTCTGTGCATCCTTGAGATTGCTGATGCTAAGGTTCTTCTGCATCATCTCCTGGTCGAGCCCCGTCATGGTGATGGTGATGAACATACCGCTGAAGAACTGCTTTATAAAATGACGCGGATGATCCCAGTCAGTGATGACAACCCGCGAGAGATCACTCTCAAACAGGTCGCCCATGAGACTGATTACAGGCGATCCGAGCTCCTTACTGATATAATAGACAGAGAGCACCACCGCCAGCAGCATGAAGGTGGTCTGAAGGGTGTCGGTCCAGATGATCGTCCGGATGCCCCCCTTGAGGGTGTAAGCAATTATGAGGACTATGAATATCAGCACATTGACCCAGAATGGAATGTTCCATGCGTCAAATACAAAGATCTGCAGCACATTGATTACCAGGAACATGCGCAGGGATGCGCCAAGCACCCTGGATATGATAAAGAACCCGGCTCCGGTCTTGTAGGACCAGAACCCGAACCGCTGTTCAAGGTATCCGTATATCGATGTCAGCTTAAGCCTGTAATACAGTGGCAGCAGCACGAGGGCTATCACAACATAACCGAAGAAGTAGCCGAAGGCCACCATCATGTATGAAAACTGTGTCTCTCCGACCCATCCGGGCACCGACATGAATGTCACACCCGAGAGGGATGCCCCGATCATTCCGTAGGCAACCACAAACCATGGAGAGACCTTGTTTCCGATGTAGAACGACTGGTGATTGGCTTTGCGTGCGGTGACGAAGGTCACGGCGAAGAGCATCACGGTATAGGCCAGGAAGATGAAAAATATAAGTGAAGGTGTCATGGTTGGAAAGCGTGTCTGCAAGAATAATAAAAAGATCGGAGATAAAAGTTATCAACCTGTCAGGTTTGCAGAAATAATTTGATTTATTTTTGCCGCAAAGCCTTTCTATGTCAGCACACTTCCCCTCAAAACTGCTGGAAGAGGCTGTGAATGAGTTCGCCTCTCTTCCTGGCATAGGCCGTAAGACAGCCTTCAGGCTTGTCATGCATCTGCTGCGTCGCGACAGCGGGGAGGTGCGCCGTTTCGGAGAGACGGTAATGAAGCTGCGCGATGAGGTCTGTTACTGCAGTGTATGTCACGGCATCAGTGACACGCCGGTATGCGAAATCTGCAGCTCCGGATCAAGGGACAGGTCGATAATCTGCGTGGTTGAGAGCGTCCAGGATGTCATGGCTGTTGAGAACACCAGGCAGTACCGGGGATTATATCATGTCCTTGGTGGGATCATCTCACCGGTGGATGGCATCGGTCCTTCAGACCTGACCATAAACAGCCTTGAAGAGAGGGTGCGCGCAGGCGGCGTGCAGGAGGTCATCCTCGCCCTGAGCACCACAATGGAAGGTGACACAACCAACTTTTACATCAGCAAGCGACTCTCTGGCCATGATGTCCGTATCACCACCCTGGCCCGCGGTGTGGCCATAGGTGATGTCCTGGAGTATACCGACGAGATCACCCTCGGCCAGTCGATCGTCAACCGCCAGCCATTCCCGACACAGCAGGGCCGATCCTGACCCGCCGGCCCATATAATCGAGTAAAATTCCCCGGGCGTCATTTTTTTATTCTGAAAATCTTGCTTTATTTGATAAAAATCAATAGCCGGCGCCCATGACCTTTGACAGATTTTTCTCGGGTTCATCGCAAATGATGAAAAAGTCATCTATCCGTGAAATCCTCAAACTCACGCAGCAACCAGAGATGATCTCGTTTGCCGGGGGGCTTCCGTCGCCCGACTCCTTCCCGATAGATGACATCAGGAAGATCGCCTCCGAAGTGCTCGGGGAAGATGGCAGGGCTGCCCTGCAGTACGGCACCACCGAGGGCGACATCAGGCTGCGCACTCTTCTCGCTGAAAGGCACAGAAATGACGGTTTGGAAATAACTCCCGAAAATATTGTCATTACCACGGGCTCCCAGCAGGCCCTTGACCTCTGCGGCAAACTCTTCATCGACAGGGGGGATGTGGTCATCTGCGGTCTCCCCTCCTACCTCGGCGGGCTCAATGCCTTTGCAAACTACGGTGCCTGCCTGAAAGGGATACCTCTTGACGGGGAGGGCATGCATCCCGGACTGCTTGAGGAGACCATCATCGGCCTTAAAAAGGAGGGCAAGGTTATCAAGTTCATCTATATCATCCCCGACTTTCAGAACCCCACCGGCGTGACACTGCCCCGGTCACGGAGGCTTGAGATAATATCGGTGGCAGAACGGCACGACCTGCTGATAGTGGAAGACAGTCCCTACCGTGAAGTCCGCTTTGAAGGCACCCCCGAGCCCCTGATGGCGTCACTCGACAGATCCGGCAGGGTGATAACCCTCTTTACCTTCTCAAAGATACTCGCCCCGGGGTTCAGGCTGGCCTGGGTCACCGGTCATCCTCAGATCATTGATAAGATCGTTACTGCCAAACAGTCCGCCGATCTCTGTTCGCCACCCCTGATACAGAAGATTGCAGCACGTTATATTGAAAAGGGACTCCTCGATGTCAACCTGAAGAAGACGGTTGAACTCTACCGCCAGCGTCGCGATTATATGATCAGTTGCTTCCGGGAGTTCATGCCGGAGGGTGTGACATGGACCGAACCGTCGGGAGGCATGTTCCTCTTTGTCACCCTGCCCCCCGCGATTGATGCCTCGGTGCTGCTCGAAAAGGCCATCAGGAAGAAAGTTGCCTTTGTAAGTGGCTCGGTCTTCCACTGCAACAACGAAGGGCACAATACGATGAGGATAAACTTCTCCTTCGCAGACAGGAATGATACCTGCACGGGGGTCCGCAGGCTGGCCGAAACAATTAGGGAGGAGATGGACCGGCCCTGAAACCAATGGAGCTTTCCGTAATTATCGTCTCATACAATGTCCGCGATTATGTCCGGCAGGCATTACTGTCGGTGGTCAGGGCTGCAGAGGGCATTGAACATGAGATTACAGTTGTTGACAACGCCTCCTCCGACGGGTCGGCAGAGATGGTGAGGGAAGAATTTGGCGCGGTCAGGCTTATCGTTTCATGCTCCAATGAGGGTTACTCCGCAGCATGCAACAGGGGCATCATAGTCTCTTCCGGCGATTTTATCCTGATACTCAATCCTGATACCGTGGTTGCCCCTGACGCCCTGACCCGCGCCCTGGACTTCATGCGGGGCCATCCCGATGCCGGGGCCGCCGGGGCGAGGATGACCGACGGCAACGGAAGGTTCCTTCCCGAGTCCAAACGGGGCTTCCCCTCACCAATGACATCACTGTTCAGGTTCAGCGGCCTGGGCCGACTCTTCCCGCAATCCAGCCTCTTCAACGCATACTATCTGGGGCACGAGCCGGAAAACAAAGACTGCAGGGCTGATATCCTCACCGGCGCATTCATGCTCATACGCAGGGAGACTCTTGATCAGGCAGGGCTATTTGACACCTCCTTCTTTATGTACGGCGAAGACATTGACATGAGCTGGCGCATCAGGCAGGCAGGGTGGTTCAACTACTACATGGCAGACGTGCATATAGTTCATTATAAGGGCCAAAGCCCCTTTGATAACAGGGAAGACAGAATAAGACACTTCTACGGAGCCATGAAAGTCTTTGCCCTCAAACACCTGGATCGCAGATGGCATCTGCCTGTGAAAGCGGCTGTAACACTGGCGGAAAAATCTAAACTGGCCATGCTGCGTGCGGTAAAGTTGATTAAAAAGTGACCTCTGTTGTTAAAAAGGAAGATATCCCCTCACGGCAGTCTCAATATTTCACTTATATTAGTCTCTTTAAGAAAACCAGTTATCTGAATGAGAAGGGCTAAACATCTCCTCTTCTTTATATGTATAATATATGCAGCCTCCATGACAGGACAGTCGAGGGGGGATCTTCGCGAGATGTTCGTCTCCGCCGAAGGGGATCTCCTGTTTGAGGATTATGCCGAAGCCCTGCCTAAATACCTGAGTCTCCTCCAGATCTACCCCGAGAATTACAATCTCTATTTCAGGATCGGGCAGTGTTATCTTAACACTCCCGGAGAAAAGGAGAAAGCTATTCCCTTCCTTGAGACGGCAGCACAGAATATCAACCCGGATTACCGCCGCGGAAAGCTGCGTGAGACAGGTGCTCCTCCTGATGTCCTTTACTTTCTGGCCAATGCCTACAGGATCAGCAATGACTTTGACAGGGCAGTTGAGACCTATGAGCTGTTCCTCGGCGATGTGGATACCGAGATGTATGACACCTCGCTGGTCAGGTTCCAGATAGAGACCTGCCACAACGCCGGGAAGATGATGCGCAGACCATCCTATGTGGTTGAGAAGAACCTTGGCGGCACCGTCAACAGCCGGTTCTCCGAGCTCAATCCTGTTATCTCATCTGATGAAAAGACCCTCCTCTTCACCCGTGGACTGCCCTTCTATGACGCTATCTTCTGGTCAAAGAAGGTCAACGGCATATGGTCTGAACCGGTCAACCTCACCCCTCAGCTCGGCATTGACCAGGATTACTATACCTCGTCAATCTCGCACGACGGTAAGACGCTTCTGCTATACAGGACCGACACCTATGACGGGAACATCTACCAGAGCACCCTCATGGGAGATACCTGGAGCACAGTCAGGAAGCTCAACGGCAATATCAACACAAAATACTGGGAGTCGCATGCCGTCATGTCACAGGACGGCAGGAGAATTTTCTTTACAAGTAACCGCAGGGAGAGCCTCGGCGGACTGGACATCTTCATGGCCGAGCGTGACAGCACGGGCGACTGGGGTACGGCAGTGAACCTCGGCTCTGTCATCAATACCGTTTACAACGAAGAGACGCCATTCCTTGCCAACAATGACCGTACCCTCTTCTTCAGCTCACGGGGACACTTCAACATGGGTGGGTATGACATCTTCCGCTCAGACCTTGACGAGAACGGCAACTGGGGAAAGCCTGTAAATATCGGATATCCGGTCAACACTACCGACGATGATCTCTTCTTCTCGCCGGCAGGCAAGGGTGACAGGGGATACCTCTCCCGCTTCACCGATGAGGGAGAGGGTCTGATGGACATTATGAGCTGCGACATCTACTCGGAACTCAATCCCCGTAACTTCATAATCATGGGAAGAGCCAGCGTCAGGAACCTGCTCGATGAGTTTCCGCAGCCGGTTAAGGTCACTGCCATCAACACCACTGACCTGCAGAAGATGGTCAGCACCCTCTCCAACCCGGTTACAGGCCTTTGGTCGTTCAGACTCCCGCACGGATCTTACCGTTTTACATATGAGTCCGACGATGCACTACCCGTCACCATGGTACATGAGATGCCTCCCGGTCACCCGGGTGACACCATTCTCCTTGAGCCTGTCATACTCGAGGAGACCGACATGACTGCGAACCTTCAGTTGCTGGGCGACACCATCGTCGATGTCATCGGGGAGGAGCCTGTGGAGATAAGTGTTATCTCCGGGGAGAAGGCCCTGCTTGATATAGAGGTGCTCTCTCCGGACTCTGTAATAACAACCGAACGCCAACAGCTGGCTGACTCCGCCTTCACCTTCTCCTTCGTACCGGAGGAGGGCCGCAGCGACGTCACCTTCCGGCTCACTGACCGGTTCGGCAATGAAGCCGGCGCAGCTGTCACGGTTAACCGCAGTGACGCGCCGGAAAAGAGAGAGGTGCCTCTCTATCATGAGATACCCGTGCGCCCCGTAACAGGAGAGGCGGAGGAGCAACCACAGGAGACCGTCGCCCGGCAGAGCAGCTCTACAGGCGATACCCTGACATACGGCGGGCAGGATGCCGATACTGTCAGCAGTGATGATGCAGGGGAAGAGAGAAAGTGCCGGCTCTGGTGGCTGCTGCCGGTCGCTGCAATACTGATACTGTTCCTTATTCTTAAAAGACGAAAGGAGAAAAAAACCGATAAAGATCAATAGCGCAATGAAACTTGCATGAGCAGAAACTCATCAGTGGGAAGGATTAATTACTTTCTTGTAAGTTCCATTCGACCAATGAAATAAAATAAAATAATCTGATGAAAAGCAAGAGAGTTGTACTTTTTATGTTGATTCTGTCAACAGCATGTTATGCCGGTGCACAGGACAACCTACGGTTGCAGGAAGCATTCTACGAAGCAGAGTACTTTCTGATGAGGGGAGACTATTCCGATGCACTGCCTTATTATCAGGGCATCTATGCTGCCATGCCCGAGAACGCAAGCATCGCCTTCCGCATGGGACTCTGCTACCTCAACATCGAGGGGAGCAAGCACCTGGCGATCGAGTACCTTGAGAATGCCTCGCAGAAAGTGAATGCCAAGTACCGGGAGGGATCACTTCGCCAGACTGACGCGCCGTATGAAGCTATCTACTTCCTGGGCGATGCCTACAGGATAAACTATATGTTCGAAAAGGCCAGGGACGCCTATCTGAGGTACCGGGAGACGCTGCTCCCCGGGGACATTGAAAATATCATGTTCGTGGATCAGCAGATCGCGGCATGTTCCAATGCTCCGGCCATCATGGCCACACCGGTGCGGTTCACCCTGGAATCCATTGACAATATGATCAATGACAGCAATGACAACTTCTTTCCCGTGGTATCCGCTGACGGAGAGTCGATAGCATTCATGACAGCCATGAAATTCTACGATGCTATAATGTTCTCACGCAAAGTCAGAAACGAGTGGGCCCCTCCTGTGAACATCACACCTGAACTGCAGTCCGACGGTGATCACTACGTCTCCTATATCTCCTCCACAAGGGGTTTGATGCTGCTCTCCAAGGATGACAACATCAACAGCGACATATGGATGAGCAAATACGACGGTGCAAGGTGGGAGCCGGCACAGAAACTTAAAAAAGAGATAAACACAAAATACTGGGAGGCGCACGGCTACATCACCGAGGACGGCTCCACAATGATATTCTCCAGTGACAGGCCGGGCGGATTCGGTGGACTTGACCTCTATGTCTCAAAGCTTGACAGTAACGGTGAATGGGGCACACCTGTGAACATGGGGCCGGAGATCAATACCCCCTTCAATGATGACAGACCTTTCCTCATCAATGAGGGGAAAATCCTCTTCTTTGCATCACAGGGCCACTACAACATGGGAGGCTATGACATCTTCCGCAGCGACCTGCAATATAACGGCCTCTGGAGCAAACCTGTCAACCTGGGCTATCCGCTCAATACTCCTGACGATAACATCTTCTTCTGCCCCACTGACAAAGGCAGGGCAGGTTACATGTCGATGACCGGGAAGGAACCGGGAGCCGGCAAAGCTGATATTTACCTCGTAAGACTTAAATAATACCGGGAAGAAATGACATAATACTCCGGAAGAGTTAATTTTGTAACCAAATTTTGACATGGGAATAAGGGGAATTGCATTTTTAACGTCACTGCTTATACTGGCGCCGCTGAGCGCACAAAAAAAGAGTGAGATAAAAACGATATGGCTGGAGGCCGAATCCCATTACCTCTTCGGCGAATTCGAACTGGCCAACCCGCTATATCTCATACTCAATGAAATAAATCCCGGAAACGCCAACATCAAATACAAGATTGGCAACTGCTACCTCAACATCTTCGATGAGAAACCGAAGGCAATACCTTTCCTGGAGGAAGCTGTAAGAAACACCAGCTACAACTCCAGAACCGGAAAGCTGAAGGAGACACAGGCTCCCCTTGACGCCTACTTCTCGCTGGGAAATGCCTACCGTATCACCAACAGGCTTGACAGCGCCCTCAACACATACCGTTTCTTCAGACAGCTGGTCTCCGAGAAGGGTGATATGGAGAACCAGGATTTCATCAACCAGCAGATCCAGGCCTGCAATCTTGCCACAGCTCAGATGAATAACCCTGTCAGGGTGCTGATACAACCCCTCAAGGAGTACATTAACCAGGGCTCTGTCAATGAGCGCCCTGTTATCAGCTTCGATGGCAACGTTATGGCATATACAGAACGGCGCGGACTCGAGAGTGTGGTCTATGTCACCCGCAGGGAGGGAGGAAGCTGGGGCACACCGAAGGATATCACCCTTGAGGCTTCGATGGGAACAGACTGTCATACCACCGCTCTCAACAGCGACGGCACAGAACTCTACCTGTTCAAGAACGACAACTATGACGGCAATATCTATGTGACGACCTTCAGCAACGGGCGCTGGTCTCCTGTTACAAAGCTCAACAGGAATATCAACACCAGGTTCTACGAATCACACGCCACCGTCTCAGCTGACGGCAATAAACTGTGGTTCACCTCGAACCGCGAGGGCAGCCTCGGTGAGCTTGACCTCTGGGTATCGGAGAAGGATGCCACCGGCGACTGGGGCATCCCGGTAAACCTGGGCAACAGTGTAAATACTCCCTACAATGAGGAGACACCCTTCATATCCAAAGACGGACTGACACTCACTTTCAGTTCGGAAGGCCACGGCTCCATAGGAGGATATGACATCTTCCTGTCGACATCATCGGCCGGTGAGTGGGGCAAACCCGTCAACCTGGGATATCCGGTCAGTACGACCGATGATGATACCGGATTCCAGCCCTTTGATGACGGAGCTTTCGGACTACACTCCATCATGACCGGCTACAAGAAGAAGGAGATAGCGCTGTTCATGTTTAACCCTCCCGTTGAGGAGAGGGCAGACACTGTCACAATCAGTTTCGATCCCGACGATCTGCCTTATATCTCTGAGGTCGACTCTGCTTCCCTGATAACCGACCTGCTGCTGAGAGACGTCTCTGACACCGATGATGAGATCGACCCGGAGGTGCTGTACTACACCGTACAGGTGATGGCACTTTATAACCCCGTTGACCCGGCCTATTTTGAATATGCCGAGATCTCCGTCTTCTACAACCGGGCAGACCGCTTCTATCGTTATACAACCGGACAGTTCAACACCAAACGTGCCGCATACGATGAGCTGACAAGACTGCTCAGACTGGGTTATCCCACTGATATATTCGTCAAGAAAGTCTACAGGAATGATTCTGGAAGGTGATGGCGTCAGACTGAGGGCCGTTGAACCGGAAGACCTGGAGCTTTTGTACAAATGGGAGAATGAGGAAGCTGACTGGAAGCAGAGCAATACTCTTGTTCCCTATTCAAGGTACATCCTCAAAAGGTATATCGCCACCTCCCATAAGAGCCTGTATGAGACAAGCCAGCTAAGACTGATGATCGACAGGTCGGCTGACGGCCTCACGCTGGGAACCGTTGACCTGTTCGACTTTGACCATTATCATATGCGTGCCGGCGTGGGTATCCTGATCGCTGATCCCGGTGAACGCAGGAAAGGGTATGCCTCGGCAGCACTAAGTTGCATCATTGTTTATGCATTTGAAACCATAGGGTTGCATCAGTTGTGGTGCAATATCCTTGAAGGCAACAGGGATAGCATGAACCTGTTCATGCATCACGGCTTTGAGCTATGCGCCACGAAGCGTGAGTGGGTGCGCACGCGCGACCTGTTTGTGACGGAATATATGCTTCAGCTGATCAATCCCGGGAAATAGCTCCGGCACATGACTTATATGCCATGTAAAATACCATGGGTATTTTCTCAGGACCATGGTCCATCTCACCTCTTCCGGGGGCGGCTGCCCGCTGCCAGCATCCCGCACGCCGCGGCTATGTCAGCTCCCCGTGACCGGCGCACGGAGGCTCCTACGCCGGATGTCACCAGCAGATGCCTGAACCGCATCATGGTCGCGTCATCGGCACTCTCCTCACTGTCACCCGGGAGGGGATGGTAAGGCAGGAGGTTGACCCTAATGCCGGTATCGTGCAGTAGCCTCCTGAGCTCCTCCATGTGCCTCCCGGTATCATTCTTTCCCTTTATCATCACATAGGCAACGGTAAAACGCCGTCTGCGGCTGTTGTCATACTCCTTCATCAGATCCAGCGTCTCCGTGAAAGGCCATCTCCTCTCAGCAGGAATGACCTCCGCCCGCTCGTCAGGAAAGGGTGAGTGGAGGCTGAGGGTGATATTTACCTCTGTCTCATTCAGCAGCCTGGTCACCGAGGGAGTCACCCCCACGGTGGAGACTGTGACCTTGCTCCTCCCTGCTGCCAGTCCCCATTCTGCCGTACATATCCTGCAAGCCCTTATCACCTCATCAATGTTGTCACCCGGCTCTCCCATGCCCATCAGAACTATATGAGTAAATGGGTCAGGAATAGCGACAACCTGGTTGATGATCTCTCCTGCCGTGAGGTTGCCGCTCCAGCCGTCCCTGCCTGTGGCACAGAAGCTGCATCCCATGCGGCAGCCCGACTGCACCGATACGCATACTGTCATTCTCTTGCCCTCAGGGAGCCAGACAGTCTCATGAGGCAGGCCGGCGGCAGTGCTGAAGAGGTACTTGACTGACCCGTCAGCCGACCTGAGAGAGGAGACCGGAGGATTTACCCCGGTGTTAAACCGCTCTTCCATGGCGGACTTAACCCTCACCGGTATGTCGTCCGGCTCACTGAACGACTGTATTCCCCTCCTGTAAATCCAGTAAAGCAGTCGCCTGCTGTATCTCTCCTCTATTCCTGCAGCAGAGAGATGAAGTGACAGCATCTCAGGGTCCATTCCGGCTATTACCTTCTTCTCTTCCATTTTTTTTACATGCCAAAGATATCAAATAACCTCTTTTGATTTTTTTTGCCATCTTTACCTTGGCATCTTATTCATGCATCGCTCACCAGCTCGCCTATGAAAGCCCAGCCTGCAAAAAACAAGTTTGGCACAGCTCCCGTCTTCTTCACGGCCATCTCCACTATCCTCGGAGCCATCCTCTTCCTGAGGTTCGGTTATGCGGTAGGGACACTGGGGTTCTGGGGCGTGCTGCTACTGGTGATCCTGGGCCATACCCTGACTATACCGACCGCACTGGCACTTTCCGAGCTGGCAACAAACAAGCGTGTCGAGGGAGGAGGTGAATATTTTATCATCTCAAGGTCATTCGGACTCAATATCGGAGCGACAATCGGTATTGCCCTATACCTCTCACAGGCAATCAGCGTAGCCTTTTACATCATTGCCTTTACTGAAACCTTTGAGTTCGTCTTCAACTATTTCGCCAACTCACTCAATTTCAGCCTTCCGCGTCAGGTCATCAGCCTGCCTGCCATGGCCGTGCTCGGGCTGGTGATATTGCGCAAGGGTGCCAACACCGGGGTCAAAACTCTCTACGTGGTTGTAGGGATACTTTTCCTTGCCATTATCATGTTCTTTCTCGGAAAAACAGATTACTCCGCAACGGTAACCGGGGGGCTCGGCAATCTGGAGATGCGCAACATGAAGGAGTTCTTCGTCGTTTTTGCTATTGTCTTTCCGGCCTTCACGGGCATGACTGCCGGTGTGGGCCTTTCGGGCGACCTGCGCAGTCCGGGAAAGTCAATTCCTCTCGGCACCACGGCGGCAACTATCACCGGCATGGTGGTATATCTCTTTGTGATATACAAGCTGGCCATTTCTGCAAGCCCGGAGGATATGCTCAACAACCAGCTGATAATGTCGAAGATAGCTATCGGGGGAGCATTCATTATACCCCTGGGGCTGGGGGCCTCCACCCTCTCCTCCGCCCTGGGTTCCATCATGGTGGCACCACGCACACTGCAGGCACTGGCACGCGACACCTCCTTCCCCTCCATGAAGATGAACAGGTGGCTTGCAGCTTCACGCAACACTGACGGTGAGCCAGTCAACGCATCGCTCGTAACAGTCATCATCGCATTTGTCTTCGTCGCTCTGGGAAGCGTAAACGCCGTGGCAGAGATCATCTCTATGTTTTTCATGGTGACCTACGGATCGCTCTGTCTTATCTCCTTCCTGAACCACTTCGGCTCATCACCCTCATACAGGCCCTCCTTCAAGTCGCGCTGGTACCTCTCACTGGCAGGATTTGTCATAGCTGTCTTCGTGATGTTCAGGATCAACACCCCGTATGCTCTTGCCTCGATCATAGTGATGGTTGCACTCTATACCTACATCAACCACTATCACCGTGAGCGTCACGGGCTGGAGTCGCTCTTTGCCAACGCCCTCTTCCAGATCAACCGCAACCTGCAGGTCTACCTGCAGAAGACGGGAAGCAAGAAAAAGGCCAAGGAGTGGAGGCCGGGGGTGATATGTATCTCCAAGGACTCATTCAAGAGGGCAAAGGCCTTCAGGCTTCTGAACTGGATCTCCTACCGGTATGGCTTCGGCACATACCTTCACCGCATTGAAGGATACTATTCCAGGGCTACCAGCCAGCAGGCGGCAGAGGAGCTCGCCAAGCTGATAGAGATATATGACACCACACAGAATCATGTCTATGTAGACACCATCATCTCTCCCTCCTATACCTCAGCCATCGTTCAGGCCATACAGGTGCCCGGCATATCGGGCATGGAGAACAACATGGTCATCTTTGAGTATGATAAGGAGGATCCTGAAAACCTGGGCGAGATACTTGAAAACATAAGGCTCATACAGGCCGGCAACTTTGACATATGCCTGCTGGCCTCGGCAAGAAAGGAGATGCTCTACCGGAACGGCATACATGTGTGGATCGACTTCAATGAGCCGGAGAATGCCAGCCTGCTGATACTTCTCAGCTTCATCATCTCAGGTCATCCCGACTGGCGCAAGTCATCGATCAAGGTCTTCGGCACCTGCAAGCCGGAGCAATACAATGAGACCCGCAGCGAGCTGTCCGAACTGGTCCTATCCGGCAGGCTGCCTATCACGGAGAGCAATGTTGAGATCATCCGGCTTGAAGAGGGAGACTCGGTAAAAAAAATGATCAACATACGCTCCTCCACGGCAGCGCTGGTCATGACGGGGTTCAGGCACGAAGGTCTTAAGCACAACGGTGAGTCTATGCTCAACGGCTACGATGAAACCGGCACGATCCTGTTCGTCAACTCACACAGCCAGAAGGAGATATTGTAAAAAAGGCTGTCACCCACGGCGGATGACAGCCTCTCTGAATGATCTCTTCTTCTTCAGTTCATATCCCTGAATCAGTTCAGGCCCCTGTTTCAGTTCAGGCCCCCGTTTCAGTTCAGGCCCCTGTTTCTGAGAAGAGGCTCGATGTCCGGTTCGCGACCGCGGAAATTAAGATACATCTGTTCGGCATCCATGGTACCCATCGGGGCAAGGACATTCTCCCTGAATGAGGTGGCAGTGGCCTGGTCGAAGATGCCATTTTCCTTAAAGGCTTCGAAGGCATCATGGTCAAGCACCGCAGCCCAGGTGTAGACATAGTAGCCGGCATCATAACCGTCGATTATGTGAAGGAAATAGGTGCTCCTGTATCTCGGCTCGATCTCGGGGATGAGACCTATCTTCTGCATGGTCTCCTTCTCAAACTTCTGCACGTCAACCACTGCCGGTGCCTCCAGTGAGTAGTATGCCATGTCAAGCAGTGATGCTGCCATGATCTCCACATTGTCAAAGCCGGTATTGAAGTAGCTGCTGTTCCTGATCTTGTCAATCAGCTCCTGCGGTATCACCTCACCCGTCTCATAGTGTTTTGCGTACATGTTTAGAACCTCAGGCTGTGTAGCCCAGTGCTCCATTATCTGCGAGGGCAGTTCCACGATATCCCATGCAACGGTGGTGCTGCCGTATGTGTTGTTTGAGAAGAGCGCCTGAAGGCCGTGACCGAACTCATGGAAGAGTGTCAGCACGTCATCCATGCTCAGCAGGGCGGGTTTGCCCTCTGCCGGCGGGGTGAAGTTACCCACGATTGTGACGACGGGTGTTATCTCCTTGCCGTCGATCACCCTGTGATCACGGTATCCGCCGCACCATGCACCCTGGCGCTTGCTCTCCCGGGGAAAGAAATCCATATAGAGCACTCCCACGTGGCTGCCGTCGGCCTCTTTGACCTCGAAGGCCTGTGCATCGGGGTGCGGCAGCGGAATGTCATTGATGCTGGTGAAGGTGATGCCGTACAGCTTGTTGGCCACGGCAAAGGCTCCGTCACGGGCATTGTCAAGGGTGAAGTAAGGTCTCAGTTCCGTCTCGTCGAGGTCATACTTTGCCTTGCGCAGCTTCTCGGCATAATACCACCAGTCGTGTGCTGCAAGCTTGAAGTTGCCGCCCTCGGCATCTATTATCTGCTGCATCTCCTCACGCTCGCGCTTTGCCACAGGCAGCGCCCGGCCGAGAAGGTCGGTGAGCAGGTTGAGAACGTTCTCCGGGGTCTTGGCCATCCGGGTCTCAAGGACAATGTCGGCATGGGTCTCATAGCCCAGCAGCTTAGCCCTCTCAGCCCTCAGTCTCACCAGGTCTGACAGGATCTTGTTGTTATCCCTGTCGTTGCCGTTGTTGCCGCGGTTGAGGTAAGCGTCATAAAGTTTCTTGCGCAGGTCGCGGTTATCGGCATACTGCAGGAAGGGCAGCATGCTCGGCTTCTGTGTGGTGAAGACCCACTTGCCATCCATACCCTCGGCCTCTGCCATCTCAGCCGCATTTGCAATCACGCTTGCCGGGAGCCCGGCGAGGTCAGCCTCATTGTCGATCACCAGCTTGAAACCGTTGGTCTCGGCCAGCACGTTCTGGCTGAACTGCACCGTCAGCACGGAGATCTCCTGGTTCAGCTTCTTCAGTATCTCCTGGTCGGCGGAGTCGAGCAGCGCACCGTTACGTACAAAGCCCTTGTAGAGATTTTCAAGGAGGAATAGCTCTTCTGCACTGAGCTGCTCAGCCTCCCTGTTTTCATATACCGCCTTTACTTTGGCAAAGAGCCCGGCGTTGAGAAGCATCTCATCGCTGAACGCTGATATCTTGGGAGCCACCTCCATCTGAAGCTGCTCCAGCGTGTCGTTGGTATTGGCGCTGGTCTGGGAGTAGAAGACGTATGCCACCTTGTTGAGGAGCTGTCCTGCCCGGTCATAGGGAGCTATGGTGTTCGCAAAACCGGGTGCCTCCGACGACGATACTATTGCGTCGATCTCCGCCCTGGCAGCCGCAATGCCTGAGTCTATGGCAGGCATGTAGTGTTCATTCTCTATCAGATCAAAGGGAGGGACACCGAAGGGTGTCTGCCATTCGGCGAAGAAGGGGTTCCCCTGATCCTTCTGCGCGGTGTTGCACGATACAGCCGCGATTGATGCTAACATCATGATAATAATTAGTTTTTTCACGTTGTTGGGTTTAAATTAGTAGTGAAGATTTTCTGAAGGGCAAAGATAGATTTTTTATCCGCATGCACCCTGATTATCATCATGTATGTATCTCGTTATTTAGTATCCGGGGGGATTAAAAATGGGCCCTCAAAGCTGATTTTTTTGAAACACAATTTGTAACTTTAGCCTTTGTTTCGCAACCAAAGAACCAAAAAATAACAGCTTATGAAGAGATCTCTACCCCTTACCGCATTGCTGTCTGTAATACTCGTCTCTGCACTGTCGCTGCAGAGTGTATACTCACAGCCGCTCCTGGTTGAAAACTTCGACTACCCTGCAGGAACCTTGCTCACCGATGTTGGTTGGACGGCACATTCAGGATCAGGCTCCAATTCAGTTGATGTCGGTGTTCCAGGCCTGACGTTCACCAGCTATCCACTTTCTGATATTGGAGGGGCAGGTCTGTTGGATAATACCGGAGAAGATATAAATAAAGCATTTGTTTCTCAAACCTCCGGGCCAGTATATGTGGCCTTTATGGTCAAGATAGATGCCTTTGCCGCTGGATATTTCTTGCATCTTGGTCAGACAAATATGGGAACTACTTATTTTGCACGTGTATTCCTTGCGGCCGGCACCGGAGACTCGTTTAAGTTTGGCTTGTCAAAGACTACTGAGGCATCAATAACATCAACCACTGAATACAATCTGGGATCAACCTATTTAGGTGTACTTAAATATGATATCATTGACGGAAACACAAATGATGAGGTAAGTTTGTATATCATTGACGGGGCTATTCCTGCAACTGAACCAGCTACAGCAACAATTCCAGCGTTCACGACAACCGCATTAGATTATTCACCAGGCTCAATTGGATTGAGACAATTCACAAGCGGTCAGAATATTGTTGTTGACGGCATCAGAATAGGAAAGTCCTGGGAAGAAGCCGTCACCTCAGAATTCAGTCTGGTAGACAATACTGCCCCTATCTTTGCTGCCGGTTTCCCGAAAGTCACCAATGTTGATGCCACCCAGGCTGACCTGCAGGTGAGTATGGATGAGGCGGGGAAGGCATACTACGTGGTTGTACCTGATGGTTCCACCGCACCTACGGTTGCTGAAGTCGTTGCAGGAGCAAATTACGGCACGGTAACACTAATCACCAACGGAACCATTGACATCACAGCCGGCGGCACTCCATATTCAGCCACCATAACCGGCCTGACAGACAAGACAGACTACGACATATATGTCGTTGCCGAAGATGACGAGGATACGCCAAACCGTCAGACGGAAACCGTGATGGTAAACCTCTATACAATCCGCCCGCCGGATGTTTTGCTGCTCGCCGACTTCGAAACCGCCGGCTCACTGGCACCGTTCACACAGGTGAGCATTACCGGCGACCAGGTATGGACACAGTCATCCTTCAATGATGACAACTTCGCCAAAATGTCTGGCCACACAACCTTGGATAATGAAAATGAGGACTGGCTCATATCACCAGCCATCAATGTTTCTTCTGCCGAATCTGTTGTACTTAATTTTATTACCGCAAAAAATTATAGCGGCGGCACATTCAAAGTTATGTTATCATCCAACTTCAGTGGCACCTACAGCGCGACAGACATAGCCGCTGCTTCATGGACTGACATAACCTCCAACTTCGCATTATCGACTGGCGGCTACGCCTGGGTCTCATCTGGTGATTACAGTTTGGATGCCTACACGGGAGAAGTATACCTCGCCTTCGTCTATACCTCTACAACAGAAGGTGCTGCCACATGGGAGGTCGATGACTTCAGGGTCACCGGCTACCTGCCAGCCGGCTCCGACGCCTCACTCTCCGACCTGATGGTCGGGGGCACCTCGATTGATGGCTTCGATGCAGCGAAAGTCTCCTACGAGATGATAATCGAGGCCTCGGTCACAGCGCCGCCAGCAGTGACGTACACAACCACCGACCCCACCGCATCGGCAGTGGTCACCAACGCCACTGATCTGGGAGGGGATGCCGCAGCACGGACCACCACGGTGGTCGTAACTGCTGCCGACGGCATAACAACCCAGACCTACACTGTCCTGTTCAACCCGATCATTGCCGTAGCTGACCTCGCGACACTGCGCGCGGTTGACCCGGCAGACTATAACAGGATATACCAGGTCACCGGCGAGGTGGTGGTGTCAGGAATCAACGACTCACAGAGACACCAGAAATATGTCCAGGACGGCTCGGCAGGAATACTCATCGATGATGCCGGAGGGATAATCACCACGGCCTACAGTGTCGGTGACGGCATCACAGGACTTACCGGCTCCCTCTCCGAGTATAACAAACTGCTGCAGTTCCTTCCCTATCGTGATCCGGGAACAGCGTCCTCGACTGCAAACACGCTCACACCGCAGGAGGTCACCGTGGCCGACTTCACCGCCAGCCAGGAGAACTATGAATCCGAGCTGGTAAAGATCATCGGTGTGAAATTTACTGGTGCTGACGGTACGGCAGCCTTCCAGGAGAAGAAGAACTACACTATCAGTGTCGGAACTGATGAAACAATCCTCCGCACAATCTTCCTCGGGACAGATCTTAATGACAAGGTCATTCCATACATGGCTGACGTGACCGGCATTGCAACCGTATACAACGCTGACGCCCAGCTTGCCCCCAGAAACTACGCCGACTTTGTTGTTTACTCATCAGACGCTACTCTCAGTGATCTGAAGGTCAGCGGCACCACGGTCACGGGATTTGCTGCAGGCACGATGACATATAACGTATCCCTGAGTGCGGGGACAACAACGGTTCCGACTGTCACTGCCACCCCTGCCGAAGAAGGTGCAACAGTGAATATCACCCCGGCCACATCGCTCACAGGCGATGCTGCCGCCCGCACGACAACGGTGGAGGTTACCTCTCATGACCAGTCGGATGTTAAAACCTATACAGTAGTATTTACGGTTGCCACCGGAATAGAGGATAATCTCAGCGGCAAGTTCAGAATCTATCCTGTCCCTGCCAATGATGAGATAACCGCTGCAGGGCTTGACGGGGCTACACTGATAGAGATCTTTGACGTCACCGGCAACAAGGTTGCAGCCGTCAGGTGTGACGATGAGAGCTCCGTGAAAATACCTGTTGCACACCTATCACGCGGTCTCTATTTTATGAGGGTGACTACACCGGAAGGCTTCGCGATGAAGAGATTCGTAAAGGAATAATTATTTACTAACTCTCACCTTACCTTGAAAAACCGCTCCGGAAATCCGGGGCGGTTTTAATATCTGCTATTGCCTGTTGACTTATTATTTGCCATCTTCGCGGATTATGTTTCGTTATCTCCTCCATAGATCCCTGTGGGTGCTTACCATGGTACTGGCAACTGCTGCCTTCTCCTGCCGCAGGGTCCCGGATCCGCCGTCGCCCGATGATACAAGCCTGTTCGCCGCATGCGTCATTCCCGGCAGTTCCTCCACCATTGACATCATCACCTTCAACGTTCAGGGATTCCCTATGGCCGGATACACCAGCGTGACATCACTGTCCGCCCTGGTAAAAGCCATCGACCCCGACATAGTGGCACTCCAGGAGGTGGCCTCAGAGGCCGACTTCAACCGGCTGGTGAAACTGATGCCGGGGTGGACAGGCGCTTTCTACCCTATCAACAACGACGACTGGAACCTGGCATACCTTATAAAGAACAGTGAAATGGAGATTATCCCTGGTACGCTCCGCACACTCTTTGAAGATGACTTCTGGGCTTTCCCCCGGCCTCCTTTTGAGATAATGGTGAGACACAAAGGCTCCGGCAGGGAACTGCTGCTGATAAACCTGCACCTGAAATGCTGTGGGGGAGCGGACAACGAAAGCCGCCGCCGTTCGGCCTCACAGCAGCTTAAAGAATACCTTGACGGGCAGAGAGCTGACGATGCCGTGGTGATGCTTGGCGATTACAACGATGAGATCACATCTGCCAGCGCTGCAGAAAACCCCTTTCTGAACTTTATTGAGGATGCTGATGACTACTCCTTCACCGATATGGCCATCGCCACAGGCAGTCAGCTCTGGTGGTCATACCCCTCATGGCCAAGCCATATCGACCATATCCTGGTCACCAATGAGCTTTTCGCAAGCATTGATACAACTGTGGTGATCAAAGCCAGTCCGTGCTATCCCGATTACGGTGAAGTGCTGTCAGACCACAGACCCGTAGGAGTAAGAATCATTCCGTAATTAATTATTGACAGCCATGACGGCAGGAATTCCCCGTGCCGGCAGATGCGTTCATCACCTGTTAATTGGCGGGAGAATTGCTCTTAACGATGATAACATAAACCGGGAAGTGATCGCTGTACCCTCCCTGCCAGACTGTCCCTACGAATGAGCGAAGTGGATAACCCCTGTACTGGCCGTCCTTCTGCAAGAGGAAGGATGCGTTGAAGACCCGGGCATGAAGGAACCTGTACGATGAATAATCGCTGCCCAAAAGTGACGGTGTAATGATGATCTGGTCAAACAGGTTCACCCCGTCACGGTAATAGAGTGATCCTATCCCCTTTCTGAAGAGAGGGAACATGGTATTGAACAGTTCTCCCTCCTTAAGCCTGTCAGGTTTCCCTGATGCCCTGAGTATCTTTCTCATACTCTCGTCAACAGGATCATCGTTGAAGTCGCCCATAACAAACACTTTGGCATCCCCGTCAATAGCCAGAAGGCTGTCAACCAGGCGCCTTGAGAGCTCTGCTGCTGCGATGCGTCGGGGACGGCTGGTCAGCTCGCCGCCCGATCGTGAAGGCCAGTGGCCTACGATAAAATGCATAGGCTCACCGTCGAAAATACCTGAGACAACCAGCTGATCACGCGTATAAACCGGTTCTCCTTCATCGTTGGTGAGATCAAGCGACGGACTTGCAGAGGCTGTCACCCTGAAGAAACGGGGACGGTACATAAGAGCTACATCCACTCCCCTGAGGTCAGGAGAATCATAATGCACTATCTGGTAGTTGGACTCCTTCAGCAACGGATGCGCGGCGAGGTCTTCAAGCACAGAACGGTTCTCTATCTCGGAGACCCCCAGCACAGCAGGACCTCCGCTCCAGCCATCATCTTCACCTATCCTCGAGATGACAAGCGCCATATTGTCAAGTTTCTCCAGGTACCTGCTGCCGGTCCATTTATTGGGTCCTTCCGGTGTAAACTCCTCGTCCAGCACCCCTTCAGTATTTATAGTGTCAAACAGGTTCTCAAGATTATAGAAGCCAATGAGTCCCGCCCTTACCTGGTTCTGCGCCTCGGCAACTTGCAGAGAGGCCAGAAGCAGTACTATAAATGATATCCTATATACCATATTTTCGATCTGTGAAGGCAAAGGTAATATTTTTGTGCTTCCTCTTTTACCTTTTGTCATCTCTTCGAAAAGCCTTATCTTTCAGCTCTTTCTTTATTACTGCACATGAAACATAACAGACTGATTATCTTAATTTTACTGCTTGCCTTTTCCTGCGGCAGCATGACTGCCCAGCAGGGTACCGTCAAAGGAACGATAACAGGCAAAAACAGGGGTACACCCCTGGCGGGGGCCCTGATAACCGATGCTTCAGGAAGTGAACTGGGAAAGTCCGGTGTTGACGGCTCCTTTACTGTCAGCCTTGATGAAGGTAAACAGATGCTCTTCATCAACATGACCGACTATGAGCAGGCGATTGTCAGCGTAACGGTGACAGCCGGTGAGACAACTGAAATCGGCGCCGTGGCGCTCCCCGAAATGGCGGGCTTCATGATGGACATAGGCTCCGTCAGCATCATGGAGGGCTTTTCCGAAGACGGTTTCGAGACACAGTCGATACAGGGTGTCCTCAGTGCTTCGGCAGATATCTTCATGAGTACGGCAGCATATACCTTCGGGCAGGTCATGTACAGGAACAGGGGTTATGACAACAACTACCAGAATGTGAGCCTCAACGGATTCGTAGTCAATGATATAGAATCCGGGGCGCCCTACTGGTCGAACTGGGGCGGACTGAACAACGTCATGCGCAGTTCCATGGTCAGCTCCGGGCCGGAACCCATAGGCTTTCTCTTTGAACCGGTGGGTGGTGCCACACGTATCAACACCAGGGCATCAGAATACCGCTCAGGCATCCGCGCCGTCTATTCCCGATCAAACCGTACCTACCCCAACAGGGCGATGCTGACCTACAACACCGGACTGCTGAACAATAACTGGGCCGTGACCGGAAGCTACTCCAGGCGGTGGGGTGAGCAAGGCTACAAGGAGGGCACCTTCTATGATGCCAACTCCTTCTTCCTCTCGGTGGAGAAGAAGATCAACAGCCGTCACAGCCTGAACCTGACAGCCCTGGACGCAATGTACCGGAGAGGTGTCGGCGGCGGCGCCACACAGGAGGTCTATGACCTGGCAGGAGACAACTACTATAATCCATATTGGGGTTTCCAGGGCGGAGAGGTGCGCAGTGCGCGCGTCAGAAGCAGCAACAAGCCGCTGACAACCCTGGCCCATATATGGAACCCGTCGGATAAACTCGATATACAGACAACAGTCGGTTACTGGTTCGGAAAGGGCGGATATACAGCCCTCAACTGGTATGACGTGCTGGATCCCAGACCCGATTACTACCGCAAGCTACCCGGTTATTTCTATAATGAATCAGATATAGCCCGGATTACTGATGCCTGGCAGTCTGATCCGTCGGTCAGCCATATCGACTGGGACCATTTTTATTTCGCCAACAGGAAGAATATCTACACTGTGTTCAACGAAGGAGGAGTTGAAGGCAACACCCT